>NZ_BBTF01000009.1:0-97672 GCF_000876115.1 Acinetobacter sp. NBRC 110496 | reverse complement strand
CACTGTTGTTGTTTAGGTTGATCATAAATGCCTGTCGCAGGTGGGTGAGAACCGGCAAATAGGGGTAAGTCCCATTCCTTAAGATCAACAACTTCAGTTTGAATATCTTTTAAAGCAAATTCAGTTGTTGCTTGTTGTACCCAATTGGCGACTTTAATCGCGGTACGCCCTTCGCGTACACTACCAACAATAATATAAATGAGCATATTGAAATTCCTGTGTTATTGCTTTGATTCTAAAAATAAATAGTTGTTTATGATCTTATACTTTTCTTTAGCGTAAAAAAAAGCTCTCATTTGAGAGCTTTTTTGTTACATCAATTTGATGCCTTGCTGACCCGCAGGGGTGACTTTGAAGATTTCCACTTCAAAGGTAATATTTTTTCCTGCGAGTGGATGGTTAAAATCGATTTCTGTGGTGTCATCATTGACCGATTTTACAATACCAAACAAGGTTGCTTTGGCTTTATCTTCAAATTCAATCATATGTCCAACGATCGGACGCTGCTCAAATTTAACCGTATCGAAGATTTGGATATTTTCAGGATTCCAAGGTCCAAAAGCATCTTCAGGTGGTAAATGTACAGTACGACGGTCGCCTGCACGTAAACCAAAGAGTGCCTTTTCAAATCCTGGCAGTAAGTTACCATCGCCAATCACGAGGCTGACGGGTTCTTCACGACCACGGGTATTGTCGATTTCAACACCATTTTCAACCGAGACAGAAAAATGTAAGTCGACTTTTGAGCCATCTTGAATACGGATTTCTTCGTTTGGTTGGATAATTTCGTTCATCTTATGCATCCACGTTTTGGTTACGTTTCTTCTCAAGGAAGAAGGTATCAATCAGCAGTAAAATCGTGCCTAGCGTAATTGAGCTATCCGCAAGGTTGAAGGCTGGGAAATGGCTGTTTTGATAGTAAACATGAATAAAATCGACCACATAGCCTAAGCTGACACGATCAATCAGATTGCCAATTGCACCACCGAGAATCAACGCAATCGCCATCGGTAACACGATCATTTTCTTTGGCATACGCATCAGCCAGAAAATGAAAATCAGCGATACCACACCTGCTAAAGAGGTGAAGAAGTAGCGTTGCCAGCCGCCTGCGTCAGACAAAAAGCTGAATGCAGCCCCGTAGTTATGCAACAGCGTCCAATTTAAAAAGGGCAGTACAGGAACAGGATCTGCATAATTTAAATGTGAACTGGCAATCCATTTAGTCCATTGGTCCAGCACAATGGCGAGGACTGAAAGTCCAAGCCAAAGCAGGTTATGTGGATAAAATTGGAATAAGCCTTTTTTTGCTGGGCTAGTTTGCACAGAATTATGCATATTTTCTCACTTCGCCACTGCCAGTGACGTTGATAATACAACGAGCGCATAAACCAGGATGACCAACATGTGTATTTACATCTGGCAGTACATGCCAGCAACGTACACATTTTTCACCATCTGCTGCGGAGACTTGGACACGTAATCCTGCAAGATCCGTGCTTTCACCTTGTTCAGCATAAGGGTGAACGATGACTTGAGAGGTGATCAAGACAAAACGTAATTCATCAGCCAATTGGTTTAACAATGTCTGTAAGGCTTCATCTGCCCAAAGTTCAACTTTGGCAGATAAGTTACTGCCGATGAGTTTAGCGTTACGTGCGGCTTCAATCTGTTTATTTACTGCTGATTTTACGCTAATCAATGTTTGCCAATCTGCTTCAGACAGTAAGTTTGCTGTTGATGCGGTTGGGATGTCATACCATTCAGCCGTGAACACATATTTACCGGTTTGTTCAGGAATCAATGGCCAAGCTTCTTGTGCGGTAAAGCTCAAGATCGGTGACATCCAGCGAACAAAGGCTTGTACGATGTGATATAGCGCTGTTTGTGCAGAATGACGTGCTTGAGAATCTGCTTTAGTGGTGTACTGACGATCTTTGATGATGTCGAGATAGAAACCACCTAAGTCGTTAATACAGAAGTTGGTCAATGCATTGGTGACGATATGGAAATTCATCTCTTCATAGGCTTGCTGGATGGTTTTTTGAACCTCAGCAGCGCGTTGCAAGATGTATTGATCCAATGCAATCAGTTGGTCGACTGGCAAAGCATCTGTCGATGGTTTGAAACCATTCAAGTTGGCCAACAGGAAACGTAAGGTATTACGGATACGACGATAACCATCAGAGGCACGGCTAAAGATTTCCTTACCAGCCGTCATTTCATAGCGATAGTCCGCAGATGCGATCCAGAAACGTAAGCCATCTGCCCCCATATCTTTAATGATGTCTTGTGGGGTAATGATATTCCCCAAGGATTTAGACATCTTGCGGCCTTTCTCATCGACCACGAAACCATGCGTGAGCAGACCTTTATATGGCGCACGTTCATTGATGGCAATTGAGGTTAATAACGATGATTGGAACCAGCCACGATGTTGATCTGAACCTTCTAGATATAGGTCTGCTGGATCTTGTAGATCATCACGCTCGCGTAACACGGCATAGTGTGTTGTCCCAGAGTCAAACCAGACATCTAAGGTGTCACGAATGGCATTGTATTGCTCAGCATCAGCACCGATGAATTCGCTGGCTTCACGGTTATACCAGCCATCAATGCCTTCTTGTTCGATCAGTTTAGCCACTTCTTCGATCAATTCAGGTGTACGTGGATGCAGGGCATTGGTGTCTTTGTGTACGAAGAATGGGATTGGCACACCCCAAGTCCGTTGACGTGAGATACACCAGTCTGGACGACCTTCGATCATCGACTGAATACGGCTTTGGCCCCAATCAGGCACAAATTCGATCTCGTTTTCAATTGCATTCAAGGCATTTTGGCGCAGACCATTGGCATCCATGCTGATAAACCATTGTGGTGTTGCACGGAAGATAATTGGAGTCTTGTGGCGCCAGCAGTGAGGGTAGCTGTGTTTAATTGGCTGATGCGCCCATAGACGACCAACGGCACCCAATGCCTCAATGATTTGAGGGTTGGCTTTATAGATATGTTCCCCTGCAAAAATTGGCGATGTTGGTAAATAAACACCATTACCACCGACAGGGTTTTCAACTTTTAATTGATACAACAAACCGACTTTATAATCGTCCACACCATGGCCAGGTGCAGTATGAACGGCACCTGTACCACTGGTTGCAATCACGTGCTCGCCTAAAATGACAGGGACTTGACGATCTGCCAACAGCGGATGTTGTAAAAGAAGGTTCTCAATTGCAGCACCTTTGAAATCAGCGAGTACAACTGGATTTTCCAGTTTGTAACGTTCGATTGCTGATTCAACCAAGTCTTTGGCTAGAATAAAATTTTGCGTACCACGGTCAGTGGTCACTTGAACCAATTGATAGTCGATATCTGCGTGTAGCGCAACTGCTTGGTTGGCAGGTAAGGTCCATGGTGTAGTGGTCCAGATCACGATATCTGTCGCATCTTGAACCTCGACATTCAAACGTGTGCTGAGTTCTTTGAGATCAACTACGGTAAAGCCAACATCAATCGCATCGGATTTTTTATCTTCGTATTCAACTTCGGCTTCAGCCAATGATGAACCACAGTCCATACACCAGTTCACTGGTTTTAGACCCGGTTCGATATGACCTGCTTTGGCAATGGCACCGAGTGCACGCACGATATCCGCTTCTTGCTTGAAGTTCATGGTCAGGTACGGATTGTCCCAATCACCAAAAACGCCCATACGCACAAAGTCTTTCTTCTGTAATTCGACTTGGGTGTAGGCATATTCACGACAAGCTTTACGGAAGGTTGAAGCATCGACTTTAACGCCCACTTTACCGACTTTTTCTTCGACTTTCAGTTCGATTGGCAGGCCGTGACAGTCCCAACCCGGCACATAAGGTGCATCGAAGCCGTCTAAAACGCGGCTTTTAATGATGATGTCTTTGAGGACTTTATTGACAGCATGACCTAAATGAATTTGACCATTGGCATAGGGAGGGCCGTCGTGCAATACATATTTTTTCTTGCCAATACGCGCTTCACGAATCTGCTGATAAATGTTGTCGGCATACCACTCTTCTAACCATTTGGCTTCACGCACAGCCAAGTTTGCCTTCATGGCAAATTCAGTCGCTGGCAAATTGAGTGTGGCTTTATAATCCACTGCATTTTCAGGAGTTTGCTTATCGCTCATGCAAGTTTTCTTCCAGTTTGATCAGTTTGTAAACTGACACGTATTACAAATGAAAATTAAATTTAAAATGGAAATTCTGGTGTACTCGTCCGATAGTCTCGTAACTGTTGCACATCATGATTAATTCCAGCTTTGAGGGCTTCAAGCGAAGGGTAATTCAGTTCACCATGTAAATAGTGAAGGAAAGTGACCCGCATCAATAAGCCATACAGATTAGCAGAAACATCAGGGAAATGTACCTCTAATCGCCATTCAGGATGGACTTGTTTGATGGCTGGGCGTGTCCCTACATGACCTGCACCAAACAAACTGTCGGCTTGATAGCCTGTAATCCCGTTCAGGGCAGGATCGACATGTTTTACTTTTGCATTCAAGGATGCATTTTCACACACCACATCCACCGCATAAATCCCGTTTAAACATGGCTTATGGCGGTTTAAACGGACATTAATGGTTGGAAAGTCTAGGGTACGGCCAATCTGGTCACCATATTGCACACGACCTGTGATGCTATATGGACGGCCCAATAGTTTTGCCGCTAATGCCAGATCACCTTCTTGTAAAACCTGACGAATACGGGTTGAACTGACACGTTCATTATTTAAAGCCACGGTATTTAAATTGGTGATATCAAAACCATAGTCTCGTAAGAATTCACTGTTACCTTGACGGTCTTTGCCAAAATGGAAGTCATCACCCAACACTAGGCTTTGTGCATTGAGTTTTAATTTAAGTAGGTCAGCAAATTCAGTGGCATTTAAGCTTCTAAAATATTGGTCGAATTTCGCAACAGCAATGTAGTCCACACCGAGCTCAGTTAAATATTCTACTTTTTCTCTGAGTGAGCTGATACGCGGTGGAGCTTCATAACCTTTAAAAAATTCAAGTGGTTGTGGCTCAAAAATCATCACCAGTGTTTTTAGGCCTTGTGCCTCAGCCAACGTTTTGAGTTGAGCAATCATCGCCTGATGGCCAAGATGGACACCATCAAAATTGCCAATCGTTACCGCAGTTGGGGGTAACTGAAAGTCTGGCGATAATGCGTTGAGACGAAGCAACTTCATGGGCGTTAAATACAGTGATTTTTGCAAAGGCTATATATTGCCATATTCTCAGCGTTTCGTCTTGTTGTTGTGTTTTTACACAGAAAAATTTCAATATTTAAAGTTTTTATATCAATTAAATTGATTCATCAAATAAAAATAAATCAATTTTTCTTATTTAAGGATTGATCTAAAATAGCTTCATAGTCGCTTGATATCGAGATAGAGATGAAAAAGCCGTTTTATCAACTAGAGCAGAGCACCGATGTGATTCGCCATTTTACCCCAAACTGGTTTACTGCAACCATGGGTACGGGTGTGGTCGCAATGATTTTAGCACAGCTGCCTTTCGCTTCATCGATCTTATTTATGCTTGCGACCAAATTATGGCAGTTTAATATTCTGTTATTTAGCACCTTTAGTGTGCTCTATATCTTACGCTGGATTTTGTTCCCAACTGAAGCCAAGCAGATTTTTAGTCATCCGAATATGAGCCTGTTTTTAGGAGCGATTCCGATGGGTTTAGCCACCATTGCCAATGGTTTTCTCAGTTTTGGTACGCATTTATATGGTGATATTGCCATCCAGATTGCGACCTATCTCTGGTATCTGGATGTGTTTCTGGCAGTGGTAATTGCATGGGTGGTGCCATTTTGCATGTTTAGCTGCCAAGATCATCAATTACAACGCATGACTGCGGTGTGGTTACTCCCAATTGTGGCCTGTGAGGTCGCTGCCAGCTCTGCGGGGCTGTTATTACAGCACTTAGCAGCAGATCAGCATGCTTTAACCATCTTGATCACAGGCTATGTATTGTGGGGTATTTCTGTACTACCTGCGTTTGCAATCTTAACCATTTTGATGCTACGTCTAGCTTTGCATCAATTACCTGAGAAAGAAGTCGCGATTTCTAGCTGGTTATGTTTAGGGCCGATTGGAACAGGGGCATTAGCGTTATTATTATTGGGTGAACAAGCCCCACGTATTATGCAGGCGATGGGTTTCGAAGGCTTAGCGACATTACTTCCAGCCTTGGGCATCGTGGCAAGTTTGGTGCTATTAGGTTTTGGTTTATGGTGGTTTGGGATTGCGATTTTGACCACACTGCGTCATATGCGTACAGGGATTCCATTTAACTTGGGTTGGTGGGGACTGACTTTCCCATTCGGTGTGTTTATCTTGGCGATCTTTAACTTGGCGCATCAACTGCATCTCGACTTCTTACAGTATGTGGCCGTGGTTTTAAGCGTGTTGCTGGTGGGTCTGTGGGCACTGGTAATGAAGAAAACGCTGGCAGGAGCCTATAGCGGTCAACTATTTTTCTCTCCTTGTTTGGTCGCCTTACAGCAGAAGATGCAATAATATCAAGGTGTGCTAAAGCACACCTTTTTTGTGTCTCTATTTTGATTTGAACGAGTCTTTTTATGAATGCTGATGTTGCTCTGATTATGGCTTTGCCGAATGAATCTAAAGGCTTGTTTGAACAAGCTGGTATTGACGTTCATTACAGTGGCATCGGTAAAATTAATGCAGCATTCAAGGCCTTTGAAGTGATTCAAAAGACAGGCTGTAAAACGCTGATCAATCTAGGCAGTGCAGGTAGTTCACATTTCGACGCGCACAGTCTGGTTGAGGTGGTTACTTTTGTACAGCGCGATATGGATGTGTCTCCACTCGGTTTCGCAGTTGGAGTGACCCCGATGGATGACGAAATTCCTGCAGAGATTCATACCCAGCCCCATTTTGAGCTTTTACCCAAAGGGATCTGTGGTACGGGGGATTCGTTTGAAACAGGGATTCCAAAGGTTAGTTGTAATCTCGTCGATATGGAGGCCTATGCCTTAGCCAAAGTGTGCCAAAAGCTTGGGGTGCGTTTGATTTCAGTGAAATATATTACTGATGGCGCCAATGATACTGCGCATCTGGATTGGGAAGAAAATCTGCTGCTTGGAGCACAGAAACTCTTGGCACTGTATCAGGCGCATTTTTAAATCAAAAAGCCCATCAAATCGATGGGCTTCTTGGACAATATTTTGAGTGTTTAGCGTGGCAATACGCCGTATAACATCACATGTACAGTATGTTCGATCGTACGCTGGTACATACTACGGTTACGTAAGGTTTTACCTGTCACCATTTCAATCTGTGTTGAGAAATCCGCATAATTCTGTGTAATAGCCCAGATATTAAGAATCAACAATTCAGGATCAATTTCAGCTGATAACTTGCCTTGTTCTTGCCAGGTTTGAATGACTTTGGCTTTACGTTTAAACAGCTTTTTCAAAGGGCCTTTTAAGATCGGCAAAATATGTGGGGCACCTTGAATGATCTCAAGTGCAAATAAACGTGAGGCTTTGGGCTGGTCACGTGAGCTTTCGATTTTTTGAATTAAATAATGCGTGAGTGCTTCTGTTGGTTCAAGCTCTGACTCTAGGGTTTGCAAGGGTGCAAGCCACTTTTGTAAGACCGTGGTGAGCACTTCGACATACAGTGACTCTTTATTTTCATAGTAGTAGAAAATATTAGACTTGTGCATATTTGCGAGCTGTGCAATCTCATCCAGACTCGCGCCACTAAACCCATAGACGGAAAAAACATCGAGGGCAGCATTCAGCAGTTGATTGCGCTTTTGTGTACTTTTTTTCTGTTCCATCTGCGAGCTTAATTCAAAAAATGTCATTGACATTGTAAGATAAATTGTCGGATTTGTGCACAGTAACATAATTTTTTTATCGAAAAATCTATGCTTCTTAGACCAATGGTGACGATGTATTTGATAATTATTGAAATCTAAAACAGCGCATACATATTTTGTAAATAATTCATCAATTGTTCATAAAGCTGAACGGGCTTTTTGGTGGCTTGTATGGGGCTTTTCGGGGGGGATGAAACGGTTTTAGGTGGCTAAAACCGCATCAAGTACTTGCTGCTCAAGTTGCGCAAAGGCAATGCTCTTTTTCCGTGGGCGCGGTAGATTGACTTGAAAACTCTGTGCAATATGCCCCTGATCTAACAGAATAATTCGATCTGCCAATTGCACTGCTTCACTGACATCATGCGTAACCAAGATGGCGGTAAACCCTTGTTCTCTCCATAAACGTTCAATCAGGTTCTGCATCTCTAAGCGAGTCAATGCATCTAAGGCTCCCAGAGGTTCGTCTAAGAGTAAAATACGTGGGGTATGGGATAAGGCACGTGCCAGTGCAGCACGTTGCCGTTGTCCGCCAGAAAGCTGTGCCGGCCATTGATTGGCTTTGTCTTTTAAACCCACTTTTTCCAATAGTGTTGCGGCAAGTTGCTGCTGATCTTTCGGCAAGCCCAGTTGCACATTGTGTAAAACATTTTTCCAAGGCAGAAGGCGAGGGTCTTGGAACATGACACGGATATCTGCATTGGTAATCCCTTCACGAAAATTACGGGCAGATTGGAATTTGATTTCGCCATAACTGGCTTTTTCCAGTTGGGCAATCAAGCGCAACAGGGTACTTTTACCACAACCGCTACGTCCGACGATTGCCAGAAACTCACCTGCTTGAATTTTCAGGTCTAAGTCTTCAAGCACCTTGACGTCGCCATAAAATTTATACAGTTGCTCAATCAGAATATCTGCGCCATTGGCGGGTGTCGTTGTACTTTCTGGCTCAGTAATCGGTTGAATGAGATTGTTGTCATAAAAATTTAAATTGAGGTTACTCATCTTGATCTCCCTTTTATTTTTGATAGCCTGCATGCCAGCGCAGTAGATAACGTTCCAACACTTGAGCCAATACATCTGCTAATTTTCCGAGCAGGGCATACAGTAAAATCCCAACCAAGACGATATCTGTTTGTAAAAACTCTCGTGCATTCATGGTCATATACCCAATGCCTGCTTGTGCCGAAATGGTTTCAGCCACGATTAACAACACCCAAACCAGACCGAGTGCAAAGCGCAGTCCAACCAGAATGGATGGCATCGCCCCTGGTAAAATAATGTCTTTATAGAGTTGCCAGCGATTCAGTCCATAGCTTTTGCCCATTTCGATCAGTTGTGGGTCGACCGAGCGGATACCATGATAAGTGTTGATGTACATTGGGAAAAACACACCAACTGCTACTAAAAATAGCTTGGCAGTTTCATCAATCCCAAACCATAAAATCACCAGTGGAATCAGGGCTAGCGCAGGGATATTACGGATCATTTGTAAGGTAGTATCCAGCAAAGTTGAGGCAATACGTGATGAACCATTTAATAACCCTAAAATCAGACCTAAACCACCACCAACCAGTAAACCAAGTAGGGCACGACCTGCACTGACTTTGACATGTTGCCAAAGTTCTCCACTGATCAATAAATGCCAGAAGGCACTTACGACAGCAGTTGGGGCAGGCAATACTCTGCTTTGCAATACACCTGAACTTGAAGCTGCCTGCCAAATGAAAATCAATAAAATCGGGAACAGCCAAGGTAGCAGACCTTTGCCTATTTTTTGTGTTCCACGTGAAACATCATTCAAAAAAGGTTTTGTACTCATGCGTCCTCCTTGATCAAGCTTTTTGCTTCCTTGGTCTCAGGGACATAGTTATTGGCAATGATTTCTCCGAAAGGCCCAGTTAAATGCGGTTGTGCCAGTTTTTCACGGGTTTGAAGCGGTAATAGCGGGAACACCAGTTCAGCAAAACGGATGGATTCTTCCAAATGTGGGTAACCTGAGAAAATAAAGGTATCAATGCCTAAGTCGGCATATTCCTGAATTCTTGCAGCAACGGTTTCTGGGTCACCCACTAAAGCTGTTCCTGCACCACCACGAACCAGACCAATGCCTGCCCAAAGATTTGGTGAAACCTCCAGTTGATCTTTACGTCCGCCGTGTAACGCAGCCATACGCTGCTGACCGACTGAGTCCATTTGTGCAAATTTTTTCTGTGCTGCGGCAATCGTTGCATCATCTAAGTATTGAATCAGTTCATCTGCAGCGGCCCAAGCCTGCTCATTGGTCTCGCGCACAATCACGTGTAAGCGAATGCCATAATTCAGGCTACGGCCTTTGGCCGCCGCTTTGGCACGTAAATGTTCAATTTTCTGTTTGACTGCGGCAGGAGGCTCGCCCCAGGTTAAATAGGTATCGACCTGTTCAGCCGCCAGCTCCGTTGCCGCTTCGGAAGATCCCCCAAACCAGAGTGGTGGATAAGGCTGTTGCACTGGTGGATAAAGTAATTTGGCATCATCGACGCTTAAGCGTTCGCCGTGAAAAGTAAAAGCTTCACCTGTGTGTGAACGGGTGAGAATTTCACGCCAGATTTTGACATACTCGGAGGCGGTCTGATAACGGGTGCTGTGATCTTCATATAGACCATCACCTTTGAGTTCTTGTTCATCCCCGCCAGTCACCAGATTCAATAAAATACGACCATTCGACAGGCGATCAAAGGTGGCTGCCATGCGTGCTGCGAGTGCTGGTGTGGTGATACCGGGACGCAGTGCAACCAGAAATTTAAGCTGTTTGGTGGCATCAATCAGGCTGGCAGCGGTGATCCAAGGGTCTTCGCAAGAGCGTCCTGTTGGAATCAGTACCCCTGCATACCCCAGATTGTCTACGGCAACGGCAATCTGTTTCATATAAGCATGATCGACCTGACGAGCACCCTTGCTGGTGCCTAAATAACGACTATCACCATGAGTGGGAATAAACCAGAAAATATTCATATGCTTACCTATCTGTTGAAGTTATTTGGCTTGCCAAACAGCTTGTTTGATGCTGATGCTATTCGGGATAATGCCTTGCTGGGTAAAAATGTCGGCGAGCTGTTGTTGCTCCGCAATCACTTTGGCATTGAGTGGCGCAGCAGCAGAAGGCCGTGGACGGCGCTGCACAAATAAATTGCTGACCGCAGGTTTCAGGCCGGTACTTTTCCCAATCAGGTCAGCTGTTTCGCTTTGATGTTGTTGTACCCAACGATCTGCTTGGTTAATTTGTTTTAAGAGACCTGCAACTGCTTGAGGCGATTGCTGCACAAAATTTGGTGCAGCCAGATAAAAGGTATAATTTGGACTGAGATTTTGTCCTGTTGCCAAAACTTTGGCCTGATCTTCTAACTGGGTCGATGCATAATAAGGATCCCAAATGGCCCAAGCATCGACAGCACCTTTTTGAAAAGCGGCACGTGCATCGGCTGGGGTTAACCAGATCGGCTGAATATCACTCCACTTCAATCCTGCTTTACGTACGGCTTGTACCAATAAGAAATGTGCACTGGAACCTTTTTGTAGAGCGATACGTTTACCTTTAAGCTCACTCAGTTGCTTCAAGTTTGAGTTCTTTGGAATTAAAATAGCAGAAGCCAAAGGTTTTGCCGTTTCATAAGCGATATAGTAAAGCGGTTTTCCTGCCGCCTGCGCATAAACTGGAGGTGCATCTCCAGTCACACCGACATCAATTGAACCGACTGCGAGCGCTTCTAAAATCTGTGGACCTGCGGGAAATTCATTCCAGCTGACCTTGGCATTTGGGAATTCTTGTTCCAATAGTTTTTGTTGTTTGGCGATTGCAAAGTTAATCGAGCTTTTTTGAAAACCAATGCGCAGTTGCTTGACCGTTGGATCAACCGCCCAAACCGGAGTAGAAAGCAACATACTCAGGCTCGCCAAGGCGATGAGGCATTTGAATCGGTGGGCTTGTTGTTGCATTGCAATCTCCTTGAACTCGTATCTACTGATGAAAGGTCGGTTATTTTTTTGTGGTCAATAAGGCATCTTGAATGACGAGCTGCTTTGGAATGAGTTGTTGAGCGAAGAAGGCATCAGCAACATATTGCTGTTCTTTTGCAACTTTTTCAGAAATCGGCAGGACGCCAAAACCCATGCGGGAAATGGATGTTTTTAAGATGTCAAGCTCAAGTGCAGTTGGTTTTTCTAATAACTGTGCAGCAGCATCAGGATGGGTTTTGACCCAATCTGTAGTTTGGTTGAGTGTCGTTACCAAGGTGTTGAGAACTGCTGGATGACTTTCTGCAAATTGACGATCAGATAAATAGAATTGATGGTTACTGACCAAGTGTTCACCATTGGCAATCTGACGTGCATGAATTTGCTGCTCTGCTGCGGCAAGGAATGGATCCCAAATCACCCAAGCATCAACCGCACCTTTTTCAAAAGCAGCACGTGCATCTGCGGGGGGGAGATAAACAGGCTGAATATCCTTTAACGTCAGATTATTGGCTTCGAGTAATTTGAGTAACAAGTAATGAACATTAGAACCTTTATTCAACGCAACCCGTTTACCTTTCAGATCCTGAATTGATTGAATCGGAGAGTCCTTTGGAACAATCAAAGCCTCAGCAGTTGCTGCTGCAGGCTGGTTGGCGACATAAACCAAGTTTGGGTTGGCTGCTTGGGCAAAGATGGGCGGGGCTTCACCCGCTTCACCAAAGACCACACTACCGACATTTAATCCTTCTAACAGTTGTGGTCCAGCAGGAAATTCCACCCATTTTACGGTCACGCCTTGAGCAGCAAGATTTTTTTCTAATTCACCTTTTGCTTTGAGAATCGGCAAGATGCCATACTTTTGAAAGCCGATATTTAATGTTGTGGTTTCTTGTTTTGTTGTGGCTTGCTGCTCTGGTTTTTTTGCACAACCTACAACACCAATCACACTGGCAAGGCTTGCTGCAATGAGGGTCGATGTTGTCCATGAACGATGGATTGAAATAGCCATGTTGGTTATGCTCCCCGACAAATCAAAAGATTTAAATAAGATGAGCAACTAAGCTAAAGCTTTTTTTATTGCATAAAAAATAAGTAATCAGGCTTTGCTTATGATGAAAAGTGCAAAATAGAAGATTGCATAATCTTATCGATAAATGGAATAAGTGTTAAAAAATAAAGAATTATAAATGTTTGTTTTTTATTTATATTTCATGGTTTTTTTGTTTAATGAATTTATTCTTTATACAGACTTAAGCAAAGATAATGATGATGAAGAGAGATCTTTATCAAAAATAAACATATCTCTTCATCGTGCTGGAGATTTAGCGCAGTCTCTTTTTAAAGACTAAGGAATTACGTTGATAGTTATACAAGGCCTGACGTGCATTGGGTAAATCATCCACACTGGCAGGGATAAAGCCTTGTTCTAAAAACCAGTGTGCGGTTCGCGTGGTGAGGACAAACAGCTGTTGAATCCCTTGTTGTTTGGCCTTGCTTTCCAAAAATTGCAGAATTTGGCTACCGCGGTTGGATTTTCGGTAACTTGAATCGACGGCAACACAGGCGATTTCAGCTGAACGAATTTCACTGGTCTCTGCTGGGATCGGATAAAGCGCTGCGCAAGCCAAGATCATGCCATCTCGTTCAATGACAGCAAACTGTTCAATTTCACTTTCAAGACGTTCACGTGAGCGATAAACCAGAATGCCTTCTTGTTCCAGTGGTCGAAGTAGATTAATCAAGCCACCGACATCGTGAATATTGGCAATACGTACTTCTTCATAGTGTGCATCGGTAATTAATGTTCCAATACCATCGCGGGTAAACAGCTCTTCAATCAAGGCACCGTCATAGGCATAAGAGATTAAATGCACGCGATGCACACCAGATAAAGACGCTTGTTGAGCTTGTTTGAGATGTAAAGCGAACTCGGGGTATTGTTGCTGATTTTGCTGAATATAGGGTTCGAGCTGGCGTGGACTTAATTCACGCAGTAATTGCTGTTGAGCATTCATCAACCCTTGTTTTTCACCCAGAAAAATTAACTTATCTGCCTTTAAGGAGATTGCGGTTTTGGTCGCAACCTCTTCTGCCAGTAAATTAAAAACTTCTCCTGTGGTTGAATAACCTGTTGGTCCCAACAAGACAATATTATGATTATCTAAATGGCGCTGAATGGCATCGGTATCAATTGAACGCACTTCCCCAGTGAGCTGGAAATCAATGCCATCCCGAATCCCGTACGGTTTCGCCGTGACAAAATTACCAGAGACCACATCAATGCGAGCACCGTACATCGGAGAGTTGGCCAATCCCATGGAAAGCAGGGCTTCAATCTCTAGGCGGATCGAACCGACTGCATTCATGACACCACGCAGGGATTCACGTGTGGTCACACGACGATTGTGATGAAATGGAGCTTCGATATTACGATCACGTAGATTCTGATTGATTTGCGGACGTGCGCCATAGACCAAGATCAGGCGGATGCCCAAAGAGTGCAGCAGGGCAATATCATGGATAATGTGTTGAAAATTTTCGTGCTGAACTGCTTCACCTGCAAACATCAGTACAAAGGTTTTATCGCGATGCGCATTGATATACGGGGCGGAGTGGCGAAACCAATGCACATAATCTTTGGTTGTACTATGTGAGGTTTCAATCATTTGGTTCGCCATGTTGTTCTCAGATTTACATCAATTGCTTTGATTCTAACGAAAAAAAAGAAAAGATAAATCTCTTCGTAAAGTCAGCATTCAACTTTCTTTCGTGGCGGCATCGAAAACAGTCTAAAAACCCATGATCCGGATAATACTGTTGTCATCCGAGTTGACTAAAATATAGTCGTTGTTGATTTTATACCACTGTTCGTTGCGACTTGGGCGAGGCAGATTGTTGTCTTTATAATCGACTTTATAGCCATTACCACGGTAATGTTGGGGCATGACATAGCCTTCTTGCCAACGATGTTGTTTTAAGCGCTCAACACCACGTTCTTCACGCATGCGACGTTCACGTTGACGATTTTCACCATCCGGGCGATCAAAGTTACGACCACCACCTTGCCAGCCGCCACGCGAATCATCATCGCGATCATGTGGACCTGCGAAAGTCCCCAGACTACTGAACAGGGTTGTCGAACCTAAAACCAAGATAATGAAAATTTTTTTCATGATGCACCTTATGGACTTCGGATGTCTCTCATGTGAACTACTGTACGTTAAAAATGCAGAGAAACTGTGAAGATCGATTCATTATTCCATTAAAACAATGAAGATTCTTCACATATTTCTCTTAAAAAAGCAGTTTTAGGCACAGTGTCCAATGTTATTTAGAATTATTTTAATGATTAAATTTAAGCTTGAGCATCAATACTTTGCCCATTCATCTCTAAACTATCATCGCCCATGAGGTACAGATAGGCTGGCATAATGCTATCTGGCGTTGGAAGAACCTTTGGATCTTCTTCTGGGTAGGCTTTGGCCCGCATTGCGGTACGGGTACCGCCTGGGTTGATGCAGTTAAAACGAATATTCGGGTAGGTATTTTCTGCGGCAAAAATTTTGCTCATGGCTTCAGTGGCCACTTTAGACACCGAATAAGCGCCCCATAAAGCACGTGCCTCACGACCGACACTTGAACTGGTAAAAACCACAGAAGCGTGCTCAGATTTTTCCAGTAAAGGCAACAAGGCCTGAGTCAGGGCAAAAGGAGCACGTAAATTCACAGCCAGTACATCATCCCAAACATCGACAGGATAGTGCGCCAGTTCAACCCGATCACCCAACATGCCTGCATTATGCAAGATACCATCCAGACGACCGAATTGTTGCTCTAGCGTGCTCACCAACAGCTCATAATCATGGGTTGATGCAGTTGAAAGCTGTAAGGGTAAAATCGCAGGCTGTGGTGCACCTAAGCCTTCAATTTCATCATAGATCACTTCAAGTTTATTTAACGTACGGCCATGCAAGACCACCGTTGCGCCGTGCAAGGCATAGCTCATCGCTGCAGCCCGGCCAATCCCATCACCCGCACCTGTAATGAGAATAATACGATCTTTCAGTAAATCTGGACGAGGTTGATATTCTGAATAGTTCATTGTTATGCCTCCTGTTCTTATCTGCAAAAATTTAAATTGAGCCCATCATACCCTGATTTTCTGACAACACCGTGATTTTCTGTTTAAGCAGTTGGTGCAGTTCAGCAGTGCTATGAATGATGGCATCAGCCTGCCAAGCAGCAAGATCATCACGTGATTCTACCGGTAAATAGCCGTAGGCTGCCAAGATGGTATACATATTGGCATGGCGACCTGCATCAATATCGCGTGGATGATCACCGACATAGATAATCTCTTGAGCATCGATCTCGAGCTGTTTGGCAGCCAAATACATGGGTTCAGGATCGGGTTTGGTCTTGCGGACATCTTCTGGGCAGACCAAGACCGCACAGCGTTCAGTCAGATCCAGTTTGGCCAATAACGACTCACTTAAACCACGTGGTTTGTTGGTTACAATGCCCCACGGAATCTGATGCGCTTCAAGTTCCTCAAGCAACGGATACATCCCTGAAAACAGGTCGGTATCGACCACAATATTGTCACCATACACATCTAGAAAGCGTTGCCGATGTGCTAAAAATACTGGGTCTGTGACCTCTAATTCTGGATAGACCAGTTTCACCATGGCACGCGCGCCTTCCGACACTTGAGTACGAATGGTATCGGCATCGACCACGGGGCGTTGTTCATCACGGCACATTTGCTGGATGATACGAATAAAGTCCGCAGCGGTGTCGATCAGGGTGCCATCGAGGTCAAATAAAACAGCTTTCATTCGGCACCTGCATTGGTGGTATGCACCATGTAATTCACATCCACATTCGGCGCTAACCAGTAGTGTTTGGTAATCGGGTTGTAGTGCAAGCCGGTCATTTCTTTCAGGCTAAGCCCTGCATTACGAATATCATGCGCCATTTCTGAAGGGCGAATGAATTTATGATAGTCATGCGTGCCTTTAGGCAATAAACGCAGCACATATTCCGCGCCAATAATCGCAAATAAATACGATTTAGGGTTACGGTTAATGGTCGAAAAGAACACATGGCCGCCTGGTTTGACCAGTGTTTGGCACGCTTTCACGATTGAGGCTGGATCAGGCACGTGTTCCATCATTTCCATACAGGTCACCACATCGTATTGACCTGCTTGCTCTTGCGCCAGTTGCTCAACTGGGATTTGACGATATTCAATGTTTTGCACATTGTCTTGTTGTGCATGCAAGCGACCGACAGCAAGAGGGGCTTCACCCATATCGATACCGAGGACATCGGCACCACGACGCGCCATGCTTTCAGCCAAAATACCGCCACCGCAGCCGACATCGAGTACTTTCTTGCCCGCCAAGCCACCAACACGTTCATCGACCCAATTGAGACGTAAGGGATTGATTTGATGAAGTGGGCGGAATTCAGAATGTTGATCCCACCATTTGGCAGCCAATGCTTCAAATTTTGCGATTTCTTGCGGGTCAACATTCAATTGCGACATGGTGTCACCTCTATATTAGGATGATTATTTCGGTTTAATCTGTTGGTAGTGTAGCGATTCTGGCAAAAAAAGCGATAAATCCAATAAAAAACTTCACAGAAGCAAAACGAATTGCTCGTGTTTGTTTTATATTTAGCATATAAACTTACGAAAAATGCTTAGAGGAAAAGCAAAGCCAATGAAAAAGTTAGTATTAGGTGGTTTAAGTGCAGTTGCGTTGGCATTCTCAATGAATGCAATGGCAGCAGATTTTGTGGCTGGTAAAGACTATACCGTGATTGCCAATCCAGGCAAAACCTCAGCACCTGCTGGACAACTCGAAGTACGTGAGTTCTTCTGGTATGGCTGCCCGCACTGCTTCAAGCTTGAGCCACATATGCAAACATGGTTAAAGCAAATTCCAAAAGACGTTTATTTCTTACGTACGCCTGCGGCGATGAATAAAGTCTGGGAACAAGGGGCACGCGGTTACTATGTGTCGGAAGCACTGGGTATCCGCAAGAAAACCCATATTCCATTGTTCCATGCGATTCATGACGGCAATCAGCAGATTTTTGACCAAGCATCGCAAGCAAAATTCTTTGCGCGTTATGGTGTGCCAGAGCAGAAATTTAACAGCATGTTTAACTCATTCCCGATCACGGCAAAAATTGCCGAATCAAATAAGTTGGCACAGCAATACCAGTTGACGGGCGTGCCAGCCGTAGTCGTGAATGGTAAATATGTGGTGCAGGGTGAAGATGGCAAAGTAACCCAGGTGGTTGATTATTTATTGGAAAAAGAGCGTCAAGCGAAATAACTTAGAGCTGTCTCCAACAAAAAAGGACTGCGATTGCAGTCCTTTTTTGATTTAGTTTTGATCGATCTGTAAGTCTTTTAAATCAATCTGAACTTTTTGTGTTGGTAGTGACAAGGCCTGATTGACATAGAGGTTGATTAACTTCTCGCGTGAGCCGATTGAACGCTGGTAATAGCTTGAGTTCAGTAATAAGGCAGCACCATAGGTCAGTGACCAGATATAAGACAGGTAGTCCCGAATCGACATATCGTAATTTTGTGATTTTAAATATTTTTCGGTCATGTCTTTTAATGACACAATGCGTTGCTGACGGATGGCGTAAAGTTCATCAAACAGATGCTTTAACTTCGACTCGGTCATGGTGAGGTGTTCTTCTAACTGATGCAGCAGAATGGTACGACTTGGTGAGGTTAAATGATAAAGCATATAGCGTGGCGCGTATTCTTTGACATCAGTATTGTATTTGTCTGAAATCTTTAAAATTTCTTTTTCATTTTGAATAATGAGCTCCAACAGCAATTCATTCTTGCTGCGAAAATGTTTGTATAAGGTGCCCTTGGCAATATCCAGTTCAGCAACCAGTTCATCTAGGGTCATTTCTTGGTTGTTTTCTAATAACAGCTTTTCCGCAACCTGCAAAATTTTTTCTTTACGAATTAAGAACTGAGTATGACGATCAGGATTCATGATGCTTATAAGCTCCTCATAGTGTTCTACACTGCATTTGCATTTGTGTCTAATTCATCATAACGCTAAGCAATGCTTTTATATATCAAACTTTGGTTTGTATCGGGTCAGGCGTTTTGGGGTTCCCAATTCGAGATCCCACTGAATAATAAGCGGACTTGAGTCGCGGCATTGTCAATAAACAGGTTTTGTTGTTCAAGCAAATGATCAATGGTGAATTGTTTGGGTAGATTGATCCAGGTCATGGCCCACGTAAACGACATATTAATCAAAATGGTCGAGAGTACCTGTAAGTCCTTGGCTTCTTTGATATGTTTGAAGGTTTCAAGTTTGCACAGATCGATCGCAAGATCTTCGATCAAAAATTCAATTTCACGGGCAATCGCGATACGCACCGTCTCTGAACCGCCCCAACGTTCTGCAATCATAAACTGCCATTGTTGTGGGCTGTGATTGACGGCTTGTACAAACATTTCAATGCTGGTTCGGGTTTTGGCTGAACCGCTATGGAGTAAATAGCTTTGTCCCAATTGATGAATCAAACTTTTTAAATGCAAAGAGACTTGATCAACCAGCTCTTGCCCAAGTGCGTCCATATCTTGAAAATGACGATAAAACGCCGTAGGCACCAAGCCCACTTCGCGAGCAACTTCGCGCAAACTAATACTACTGAATGAGCGCCCAGCAGTGCTGAGATGAAGTGCTGCATCGAGTAAAGCCTGCCGACTCTGTTGTTTTCGTTCATCTCTAATCGACATGAATAAGACTCATTGAAACCGTACAGCAGAGTCTAGCAAAAAAAACAGAAACTTTTTAGTCCTTGTCCATTGCTAAAGACCAATGTTTTTGATCTTTCCCTGATCAGGGCCTGCTAGATATGAGCTCATGGCATGCGTATTTTTTTAATTTTTCCCTTATTTTAAACGGCTTATCAAAAAGTATAAAAAATACCCAAAAAATTAGTGAACAAGTGTTGACTCAGTGAACACAAATAAATATAGTGTACACATGTTCACTACATGAACATTTGTTCACTCAATATAAATAGCCAGATACAAAACGAGGAACGTATGAACGCAGAGTTAAGTTATCAACCCCATTGGATTCGTGAAGATTTTGTTGATTTTATTTTGCAAAAAATCAAACCAAGCTTTGCTTGGAAGCGTACGCTTGCAGAAGTCACTGCGGTACAGCCACTCAGTGCAGATATGGTGTTATTGACCTTAAAGCCCAATCATAATTTTGATGTTCGCCAAGTCCAGGCGGGGCAAAGCGTGTTGATTACCCTGATGATTCATGGGGTGTATCAGCAACGTAGTTATTCAATTATTGATGTGACGTCTCAAGGCGAAATTCGTTTGGGCATCAAAGTCCAAGGTGTGGTGTCTAAAGCTGCTCAGCAACTTCGTGTTGGCGATCACTTTGAGATTTCACAGGCACAGGGAGACTTTGTCTTGCATCATGGGCAGCAACCCGCTGTTCTGATTGCATCAGGTTCAGGCATTACCGCGATCTATTCTTTATTGCAACAAGCATTACAACAGCAACTCGAAGACATTCATGTGTTGTACTTCAATCGCGCTGAAGTGTTTCATCAAGAGATTTTAGCTTTAGCTGAACAATATCCACAGTTGCATTATCACTTCTTTAATACATCGGCACAGAAACAACATTTAGATGCTGCATTGTTAGAAAAGTTAGTTCCGAATTTTAAAGATCTAAAAGCCTATGCCTGTGGTCATCACAGCATGATGCGCCAAGCACAAGACATTTATACACAGCAGGGTGCCGCGGAAAACTTCCATCAAGAATTTTTCCAACCTGTACAAATCGAGCATTCTAGTGAGGCTCAACCGATTAGTTTCCGTCGTGCGCAACAGAATTTTATTGCCACGACCAATCTGCTGAGTAGTGCAGAGCAAGCAGGTTTACGCCCACAACATGGTTGCCGCATGGGCGTATGTAACCGTTGTAGTTGCACCAAAGTCAGTGGCGTTACCCAGAACGTCATCACGGGTGAAATTGATGATCAACCGAATCGTCCGATCAAGTTATGTGTCAGCCAGGCCTTAAGCCCAGTCACCATTGATCTATAAAAACAAAGATATTTGAGGATGAACACCATGAATATGGCATTAGAATTTAAAACCGTATCAAAGTCAGCGCATTTAACCCCTGAACAAGTCGAGGCGTTCGGTCGCCGTGTTGAGGAAATTCGCTTAGAAGTGATGCAGAATCTCGGCGAGCAGGATTCAAAATATATCTATAAAGTCCGTAATTTTGTACGTTATACCGAAATCGCGTCACGTGGCATGTTGATGTTCGGTGGCTGGATTCCACCGGTATGGTTATTGGGAACCGCGATGCTCGGTGTCTCTAAAATCGTCGAGAATATGGAGTTGGGGCATAATGTGATGCATGGTCAGTTTGACTGGCTGAATGACCCAAGCTTGCGTGGCGAAGACTACGATTGGGATAACACCTGTTCAGGCAATGACTGGCGCTACACGCATAACTACATGCACCACACCTATACTAATATTGTCGGTAAAGATCATGACGTCGGCTATGGCATTTTACGCGTGACTGAAGATCAGAAGTGGGAGGTGCGTCATTTGGCCAATATTCCATTGGCCTTACAGTTGATGTTCTTTTTCCAGTGGTATGTCGGTGTACAAAATCTGCATTTAGAAGATGCGTTGGTGTATAAAACCAAAACCTGGAAACAGGTTTGGGCAGATGCGGCCGAGTTCCGTAAAAAAGCCAGACGCCAAGTGTTGAAAGACTATGTGTTCTTCCCAGCGATTGCGACCATCAACTTTATTCCGGTGTTAGCAGGCAATGCAGTGGCGAATATCATGCGCAACGTGTGGTCATCTGCGGTGATTTTTAATGGTCACTTTACTGAAGATGCTGAAACCTTTGAAGCGGATAATACCGAGAACGAAACCAAGGCGCAGTGGTACCTTCGCCAGATTCGGGGTTCAAGTAACTTCACGGGTGGCAAATGGATGCACTTTATGAGTGGAAACTTAAGCCATCAGATTGAACATCATTTATTCCCCGATATGCCAGCCAATCGTTATGAGCAAGTTGCACCACAAATCAGAGCCTTATGTGCTGAATATGGGGTGAACTACAACGAAGCCAACTTTATGAAACAGTTCTGGACGGTGTGGGTGCGTTTAGCCAAATGTTCATTGCCAAATGATCTGTCAGCACAGTTGGGACAAGGCTGGAGCAATCTCAAGGCCAAGTTCAAGTTTGCTTAATTCGGTGAATTGTAACCAATAAGTAAAACTGAAAGCACGTGTAATTGAGCTATACTATGGCGCAATGATATTTGAGCCATAGTTTTAAGGAAACGTTATGCGTATTGACCAAAGAACATTAGACCAATTACGTGAGGTCAAAATTACCCGTAACTATACTCGTTACGCAGAAGGCTCAGTTTTGGTTGAGTTTGGTCATACCAAAGTGTTGTGTACCGCAAGCATTGAGAACTCAGTCCCTCGTTTCTTGAAAGGTCAGGGTCAAGGTTGGGTCACTGCGGAATACGGCATGTTACCGCGTTCAACCCATACTCGTAGTGATCGTGAAGCGGCGCGTGGTAAGCAAACGGGTCGTACCCAAGAAATTCAACGCCTGATTGGTCGTAGTTTACGTGCCATGGTGGATTTGAAGAAATTGGGTGAGAACACGATTACCATCGACTGTGATGTCATCCAAGCCGATGGTGGTACTCGTACTGCAGCGATTACCGGTGCAGCCGTGGCTTTGGTTGATGCCATGAATGTATTGCTCAGCAATAAGAAAATTAAACAAGATCCATTAAAAAGCTTAGTCGCAGCAATCTCTGTCGGGATGTATCAAGACGAAGTGCTACTCGATTTATGCTACGAAGAAGATTCAAATTGCCAAACTGATTTAAACGTGGTGATGACACAGGCGGGTGAATTTATTGAAATTCAAGGAACGGCAGAAGACAAACCGTTTACGCGCCAACAGTGCAATGCCATGTTAGAGCTTGCCGAAAAAGGAATCGCAGAATTGATTCAAAAGCAACAGCAGGCACTCGGTTGGTAAGTTCCAGTTGATAGTGCGGGCGGTCTGGTTTTTTTAGATCGCCTTTTTTTTATCTGTTTTTTGTCATCGAATTGCGATCAAATCATCATCGAACTGTCATTTAGATTGTATTGACTATCTGCACTGATATTTAACGGATAGTCAAATGCGAAATTTCTTTTTAGCGTTACTTGCTGGGAGCTGCTTGTTACTGAGTGCCTGTAACGATAGTGACGACAATAATAATTCAACGTCAAACCCGCAGCCGCCACAGCCTAGCTGCAAAATCCACTGTGCACCCTAACAATAAAAATAAGGAAATCGATAAATGAATCGTCGTGACTTTTTACTAAATTCAACCAAAGCCTTATTTGGTACAGCCGCGTTGACCAGCTTCCCGATGAGTATTCAAAAAGCGCTTGCGATTGATGCCAAGGTAGAAACTGGCACCATTAAAGATGTCAAACATGTGGTGATCTTGACTCAGGAAAACCGCTCTTTTGATAATTATTTTGGTACTTTGAAGGGAGTACGCGGTTTCGGTGATCGATTCACCATTCCGCTGAGCCAAGGCCGAAAAGTGTGGGAACAATACGATGCCAAGCAGAATAAAGTTTATCCCTATCACTTGGACAGTAGCCGTGGCAATGCGCAACGGGTGAGCGGTACACCGCATTCATGGACTGATGGGCAATATGCCTGGGATCATGGGCGCATGGGTAATTGGGTGCAATACAAGCAACCCCAATCGATGGGTTATTACAAACAACAGGAAGTTGAATTCCAGTTTGCCTTAGCCAATGCTTTTACCCTATGTGATGCTTATCACTGTGCCATGCATACCGGTACTAATTCCAACCGTATGTTTATCTGGACAGGAACCAATGGTCCAACAGGGGCCAACGTTGCCAGTGTGGTGAATGATCTCGATGCGATTGGTCCATCAATAACAGGCTATGACTGGACCACTTATCCAGAACGTTTGCAGCAAGCTGGCGTGAGCTGGAAAGTTTATCAGAACATGCCTGACAACTTTACCGATAATCCATTGGCAGGGTTTAAACAATATCGTCGTGCCAATGAGTTATCTGGCAAGCCCGTGAATAACAGCACCATTTGCCCAGCCTATGACCCAGCGATTGATGCTAGCCAACCGTTGTATAAAGGCATTGCCAATACCATGCCCGATGGTGGTTTTCTCGGAACATTTAAAGAAGACATTGCCAAGGATCAATTACCACAAGTGAGCTGGTTGGTCGCACCTGCGACCTATAGTGAACATCCTGGTCCATCGAGCCCTGTACAAGGGGCATGGTATATCCAAGAAGTCCTGAATGCCCTCACTGCACGCCCAGAACTTTGGAGCCAAACGGTTTTCTTAATCAACTTTGATGAAAATGATGGTTTCTTTGACCATGTGCCTTCACCAAGTGCACCCTCGATGGATACGGCTGGGACGGTCTATGGCAAGTCGACGCTGAGCAAAGAACAAATGTCCTATGAATATGCAACACATGCTAAAGCCTCTACGGGACAACCGAACTTTACTGATCCTAAAGTCAGTAATGGTGTCGGGGTCTATGGACCAGGGATTCGTGTGCCGATGTATATCATTTCACCGTGGAGCCGCGGTGGCTGGGTGAATTCACAGGTCTTTGACCATTCCTCGGTGATTCGTTTCCTCGAGCAATGTTTTGGGGTACAAGAGCCGAATATTAGCCCATACCGCCGTGCTGTATGCGGAGATTTAACCTCGGCATTTAATTTCAAAACACCTAATTTACTGCCTGTACCAGACTTATCTGGTAAAAAGAGTCAGGCTGAAGCAGATGCGATTCGTAAAGCGCAGGAGCGTTTAGCACAGGTCAGCCGTCCTTTAAGTCAGACTTATCCTGTACAGGAGATGGGGATTCGCCCATCGCGTGCATTGCCTTATGTCTTACACACCAGTGCCAAAGTAGATGCCACAGCGAAAACCGTCAAACTGATGTTCTTGAATACAGGCACGCATGCTGCAGTTTTCCATGTCTATGATAAGTTGAATCTAGATGCTGTACCACGCCGCTATATGGTGGAGGCAGGCAAGCAACTGGATGATGTTTGGCAGAGCAAAGACAATCAGTATGATTTGTGGGTATTGGGGCCAAATGGTTTCCATCGCAGTTTTGCGGGTAACCTGACGCAGGCGGCACAGATTCAGGCGCTGCCAGAAATTCGTGTCTGTATGGAAGCGTGTGATCCGAAGCTGTTCTTAAAAGTCCGTAATGATGCGGCCCAAACCGCTAAACTGGTCATTAAAGCGAATGCTTACTTACCGAAGAAGATCTGGACCATTCAAACGGCAACGACGGAAAAAGAACTGAGCTGGGATATGTCTGAATTCGGTGGCTGGTATGATTTTACCGTCACGATTGAAAATGATCCAAGTTATAGTCGCCGTTTTGCGGGTCGTATGGAGACCCATGAAGACTCAATTTCTGATCCGTATATGGGATTTACGGATTCATAAAAGCATTTCAATCCAGTTGAACAAGGAGCAGCCTAAGAATGTTTGGGCTGCTTTTGTGTTGAAGGAATAGACCTGTTTCTTGATGTGGCTTTACATACATTTAATGAATGCCGACAAAACCCTATCATCTTCAACAAGAGATCACGGTGCGTTTGCATGCTGTAACACAGTCCTCAGATTTGGCTCATTTTACTTTGATAGATTAGGCAAAAATTGAAACGAAGATCATGAAGGGATAATAATGATGCTACAAATTTTTCTGGTTTTACTTACTGCAGTCACTTTTGTCTTAATGGCTGCGGATCCACGACCGACTGATTCGACCGAAGCCAAATCAGCGTGGAGTGAGCGAGTTGCAACAACCCAATTGATTCAGACAGAGACTGTTGCTCAGCAACAGCCTGTAAAGCAAGAAAAAGACCTTGATCAGGCTTAAGCGTTAAAACGCATTGATAAATCAACTGCGCGTACGTCTTTGGTCAACACGCCCATAGAGATGTAATCGACCCCGGTGGTCGCAACTTCGCGTAAATTGTCGATGGTGATATTGCCTGAGGCTTCGAGTTTACAACGACCTGCTACATGCTTGACCGCATCAATCATCTGCTGCTGGCTGAAATTATCCAGCATGACAATATCAGCACCTGCTTCAAGCGCTTGATTCAGTTCATCCCAAGTTTCCACTTCGACTTCGACTGGCTTGCCCGGTGCAATGTCATGCGCTTGACGAATCGCTTGCGCAATACCGCCTGCGGCCATGATGTGATTTTCTTTAATTAAGAAAGCATCAAACAAACCTAAACGATGATTTTGTCCACCCCCTACGGCAACAGCATACTTCTGTGCAATGCGCAGGCCTGGTAAGGTTTTACGTGTATCCAGTAGTTTGGTATGTAAACCCTCGAGTTGTTTGAGATAGCTTGCAGTCTTGGTAGCAACCGCGGACAGGGTTTGAATGAAATTTAATGCTGGACGTTCTACGGTGAGCAAACTGCGCGCCGAGCCAGCCAATTTTAAAAAGGCTTCATTGGCGGCAACAACATCACCTTCCTGTTTTAACCAGGTGACTTGGACTGAGCTGTCATAGGCCTGAATTAAGGCATTCACCCAAGGTTGGCCTGCCAGAATCATCTCTTCACGACTAATAATGGTGGCTGTGGCTTGTTCATCGGCTGGTGTGAGTAGGGCCGTGATATCGCCATCCCCAATATCTTCTTGTAATGCTTGTTGAATATTGATTTGAATAGAGTGTTCAAGCAAAGATTGAGCGATACTCATACCAGTTCCAGTGTATGTTTGACTAAAAAACGTGTGCGTTATATTAGCACTCCCATCGTAAAAAATAAGCATTTCATCTCGATTATTCTAGATAAAGCATGGCAGAATGGCTGCTGTAAAGATTAAATTGCTGATTCGAGTCCTCATGCAACACGCTAGATTTGCTCAAGTACAAGACGGTGTATTGGCAGGTGCAACACAGATTGCATCGCCCAATTTTAATGCACGTCCTGCCGATACCGAGATTCAACTGATTGTCATCCACAATATCAGTTTGCCACCTTCACAGTTCGGTGGTGGTTATATTCAGCAATTCTTTCAAAATCAACTGGATTGGTCTGTGCATCCGTATTTCCAAACGATTGAGGGAATGAAAGTGTCTACTCATCTGCTGATTTTGCGGACAGGTGAGGTGATTCAGTTTGTGAATTTTAATGATCGTTCTTGGCATGCAGGGCGTTCAAGTTATTTAGCTCAGAAAGAATGTAATGATTATTCCATCGGGATTGAGCTAGAAGGCAGTGATGATTTACCTTTCGAGCCTGAACAATATCAAGCTTTAGTTGAAGTGGTCAGCACGTTGCAACAGGCTTATCCAAAGATTCAACAGCATCTTGCAGGTCATTCTGACATTGCGCCAAATCGTAAAACCGATCCAGGCGAACATTTTGATTGGCAATTATTCCGAAATTTGTTGGCTAAACAAAAGTTATCTAAAAAAATCTCGTCGGATTTATGATTTGATAACAAAATCTATTTGGACTTTCATTACAATAACGCTTTTTAAAAGATAAGCCGTAGGTGAATGCGATGGCATTGTGGCGATCGACTGTAATTGTCAGTGCAATGACGATGTTATCTCGAGTGTTGGGTTTAGTACGTGATGTGGTACTGCTCAATGTATTTGGTGCCGGTAAGGACTTCGATACTTTTGTCGTTGCCTTTCGTATTCCCAATTTTTTCAGGCGTTTATTTGCCGAGGGGGCTTTCTCTCAGGCTTTCATTCCTGTTTTAACGGAATACAAAACCAGTCGAGCGCATGCCGAAGTCCAGATTTTAATTAGTCGGGTATTTGGTTGTTTGCTTACAGCAATGTCATTGCTGACCTTTGTGGCGATGGTGGCGGCACCCGCAATTATTTATATTTATGCGCCAGGTTTCCATAACGATCCAGAGAAGTTTGAGCTCGCTGTGGATATGTTCCGCTTGACCATTCCCTACTTAATGTTTATGTCATTGACGGCTTTTGCCAGCAGTATCCTAAACAGTTATGGTTCATTTGCATCGCCTGCATTTTCACCTGTATTGCTGAATGTCGCAATGATTGCAGGGGCGTGGTGGCTGACGCCGTACATGGCGGAACCGATTATGGCCTTGGGTTGGGCTGTCGTCGTTGCAGGCGTTTTACAATTAGCGATCCAGATTCCTGAATTATGGAAGAAGAATTTACTGATTCCGCCTAAAGTGGACTTCAAACATGAAGGCGTGGATCGCATTTTAAAATTAATGCTTCCTGCTTTGTTTGGTGTTTCGGTCACGCAGATTAATTTATTACTGAACACTATTTGGGCTTCATTCATGCAGGATGGCTCGGTGTCTTGGTTATACAGTGCAGAACGTATGACTGAACTGCCACTCGGTTTGATTGGCGTAGCAATTGGCACCGTGATTTTACCTTCACTGTCTGCGCGTCATGCGGAACAAG
The DNA here is from genome assembly GCF_000876115.1 of Acinetobacter sp. NBRC 110496. Classification (NCBI taxonomy): domain Bacteria; kingdom Pseudomonadati; phylum Pseudomonadota; class Gammaproteobacteria; order Moraxellales; family Moraxellaceae; genus Acinetobacter; species Acinetobacter sp. NBRC 110496. The sequence continues at coordinate 69,179 of NZ_BBTF01000009.1, read as the reverse complement.
ATCAAGCTAAATTTAGAAATATGATTGATTGGGCTGCCAAGATTATTCTGTTGGTGGGTATTCCATCGAGTATTGCACTATTTATGCTCTCGACACCAATTATTCAGGCCTTGTTCCAACGAGGTGAGTTCACTTTAGAAGATACCCGAATGACAGCATTGGCCTTGCAATGTATGAGTGCAGGCGTCATCTCGTTTATGTTAATCAAAGTATTTGCACCTGGTTTTTATGCACAGCAAGATACCAAAACACCCGTTCGTGTCGGTTTAATGGCGGTCGCAGCCAATGCCATTTTAAACGTGATCTTCATTGGCTTGTTTAAGTTGATTGATTGGCATGCAGAGCATATGGCCTTAGCGCTTGCTTCTTCAGGTTCTGCTTTGGTGAATGCAGGAATGCTGTATTTCTATTTACATAAACGTAATATTTATCGTTTTGGTGGGCACTGGAAGAAATTGGCATTCCAATATGCCGTGGCCAATATCACCATGATTGCTGCGCTTTGGTATGGTTTAACGTGGTACCAAGGCGATATCTCGCAATGGTTACGTATCGCAGAGGTGGTCGGTTTGTGTGTGGTCGGCGTAATGGCTTATGTGATTGGATTGTTGGTGACCGGTTTCCGTCCTCGACATTTAAAAGCTTAAGGATATGACTGAAAAGTTAAACCCTCCGTGAAGGAGGGTTTTTTTATTATTTAACTTCGAGCAGTTCAATATCAAAAATTAAAGTACTGTTAGGACCAATTGCATCACCAGAGCCAACATCACCGTATGCTAAATTGGCAGGAATAAAGAAACGGCTTTTGCCCCCTTCTTTCATGGTTTGCACACCTTCGGTCCAGCCTGAAATCACTTGGCTAAGCTTAAACTCAAGCGGATGGTTGCGTGCAATAGAACTATCGAAGACTGTACCATCCAATAGACGTCCTTCATAGTTTACTTTCACTGTAGATGTTGCCTTTGGTGTTTTGCCTTTGCCTTGCTGTAAAACTTGATATTGCAGGCCTGATTTGGTTGTGACAATATCAGCTTTCTTTGCATTTTCAGCTAAAAAGGCTTTACCTGCCTGATCATTTTTTTGTGCCTGTTCTTGAAACTCAACCAGTTGCTTTGCTTCCAAGCGCTTTTTATATTGGCTGAGAACATTGGCCATTTCCTCATCCGTTAAGGAGGCATTTTTCCCTTGAATCGCTTCTTGTAAGCCCTGTACAAAGGCATCCATATTCAAATCTTTTAAAGTTTCAGCATTACCTCGACCCATCAGATAACCATAGCTATAGCCAAGTTGATCTTTTTGTGGACTTTTTTGAGTAATAGGTGCCGCGTGAACCGTTCCGATGGTTGAGGCAATTAAAATTAAACTTAGTTTTTTCATTATTTCTTCCAAAAAATAAAGGAGAGCACAAGCTCTCCTTATATCAGTTTATTTTACCGCGATTAATTCTACATCAAAAATTAATGTGCTATTTGGTGGGATTGAACCAGGAACACCTTGCTCACCGTAACCTAAGTTCGCAGGAATATAAAGCGTTGCTTTACCGCCTTCTTTCATCAGTTGCAAGCCTTCAGTCCAACCTGGAATCACTTGGTTCAGTGGGAACTCAATTGGTTCACCACGATCATAAGAGCTGTCAAAGACTTTACCATCGGTGAGTTGGCCTTTGTAATGAACTTTTACCACAGAACTGGCAGTCGGTTGTTTACCTGTACCTTCTTTGGTGATTTTATATTGTAGACCTGAAGCCGTAGTTTTCACGCCTTCTTTTTTCGCATTTTCTGCTAGGAAGCTATTGTTAGTTGCTTCAACTTTTTTACTGTCATTGAGCTGTTTTTGTTGCATTTCTTTCTGGAATTCAACATAAGCGGCTTGTAATTCCTCTTCTGTATAGGCAGCAGGTTTTTGCCCATGTCCATCACGGAAACCGGTAATGAAGGCACTGGTTTCTAATTCAGGAGGTGTTTGTTTAGCAACTTCATAGCCCAATGCGTAACTGATTTTTGCGACAGGCGCTGCATTTTTATCAGCTTTGGCCCCAAGTTCAGTTGCCGGATGTTTAGTCGCATAATATACAGGAACGAGCGCTGCACCGCCTAAAACGACCGCGACAACGAAAGGTAAAGCTTTACTCATGAGATGTCCCAAAGTGAGATTTTAATAAAAAATATGGCATTGATCTTAGCATGTATAGGTTGGGGCATTGAATAATTAACCGCAAAAATGCGTGTGTTTTTTATAAGATTTATGTTTTACAGGTATCAAATAAAAAGCCAGATCCGGAGATCTGGCTTTGCACATTCAGTTAGAAGGTATTAATTATCTTTTTGCGCCGTGTAGGCATAAGCATAATTATATCCACCCCCAGCACTCGAACGTTGAATGTCATTGAGAATAAAGCCATTGACTTTAACCCCAGCTTGTTCAAAGCGATTAACACTCAGTTCTAGCTCTTTCATTTGCGATTTTGCGAAGCGGGCAATCATCAAATTCACACCGACATATTGAGAAATAATAATCCCATCGGTAACCGCTAAAACAGGCGGTGTATCAATAATAATATGATCGTAGAGCGGACTTAGTTGTTCTAAAAGTTCTTTAAAGAAAGTAGAGCTCAACATCTCAGATGGATTGGTTGGGCTTTTACCACGACTAATCACATCCAAGTTTTCAACATTCGTTTTATGCAGAACCTGTTCTAAGCTAACTTGTTGGCTTAACAGTTCTGATAGGCCTGGGGTTACCTCTAGATTAAAGTATTTATGCATATAACCGCGGCGCATATCGGCGTCGATTAGTAATACACGTTTATTACTTTGCGCAAATATCGTTGCCAGGTTAGTCGAGACAAATGATTTACCGACTTCTGGTGCTGGACCAGAAATCATGATGATATTATTTTTTGCATTGCTCAAAGCAAAATGAATCGCGGTTCGAATACTTCTTAAGCTTTCAATCGCAATATCATCGCTATGTTTGACCGCCAAAATAGGAATCGATTTTTTCTTTTTCAAGATACTCATACGAGTTTCCTGAATAGGTGAACGGGGTACAGTGGCGTAAACAGGCAAATCAAACTCATTCTCGATTTGCGCCGAATCTTTAACACCAGTTTGGAACATATTCCGAATCAGGGCGATTAAGACTCCAATAAAGCCACCAACTAAAATTGATAAAATTAAGACAATTAACTTTTGTGGCTTAACTGGTTTAACTGGTTCAACTGCTGTATCAATAATGCGGACACTGCCAATTTCACCTGCATTGGCAATTTTTAATTGTTGGTAAGAGTTGAGTAATGAGGTATATAACTCCGTATTTACCTTTACATCGCGGTAGAGCTGTAAATAGAGGCGCTGTGTTTCTGGGAGTTGGGTAAGACGATTGTTTAAATCGGCTATTTTTTTATTCAGTTCAGTAACTTGCGCATCAATTTGACGAATTAATGGATGGTCATTGGTATATTTGGCTGATAGTTCAGCTTGTTTTTGTTGTAATTCAATTTTTAACTTTTCTAAATCAATGTTTTGTTTTAGAAGAAGTTCTGATTCAGCATTGACGTCAACAGTTTTATATTTTTCGCGGAACTGATTGAATTTAATTTCAGAATCTTCGAGCTGTTTTCGAAGCTCAGGAAGTTGTTTTTCTAAAAACACTAACGTTTGTTTAGATTCCAATGATTTACGTTCAATATTTTGCTGATGGTATACATCTAAGACGTTATTTAAAATTTGAGTGATTTGTTCAGGGTCTTGACCAAGATAGCTTAGCCCAATGACGCCAGTCATTTTTCCTTTTTCTGAAACAGAGTATATTTCATTAAACTTTTTAACGGCTGTTGGTAGTGCAAATTTAGACAAGGTGTAACTTTGCTTTGACAGATCTCCTTGAGCATTAATTTCAACAGCCCATAAGCCTTTGTTAGTTTCTAATATATTTTTTTGGTTAAGTTTGCCATTAAATACGATTTGGTTTTTATATATAAAATTGAAGTGATTAGAATCTTTAAACTCTAATTTCAATGGCTTATCTAAATAATATTCAGGCACAGTCAATTTTTTAATGATTAAGCTATTCTGCTGATTTGTATAGGTTACAGCATCATGTTGATATGTGAGCCTACTTTTACTCTGAGATAGCATCCGATCTATAATACCTGATGTATTATCTTTAATTGCAATATCAAGATTAAGATTATAAATAACTTTTCCTAAAACCATTCTTGAATGTAGGATTTCAATCTCCGCATCAGCAGGCGATTTTTGACCTATACCACCGGTCACTTTAGAGAGATCTCCAAGAAGAGCAGCAGATGCTGCACCTTTACTTTCCTCAACTTGTACCATTGCATCTACAGAATAGATATCTGATGTAATGCGTAAATACAATATTGCACAAATCAAACTTAAAATCACACAGAGTGTAATTATTTTCCATTGTGCAATTAAAGAAAAGAATAACTCTTTTAAATCAATCGTATCTTCACTAATTTTAGAATTTTGGTTCATAATGTTGCAACTAATACAGAATTATAATCGGTTACGCCAATCTTGCACATAGCTTTGGATGTTATGACAAGTTTGATCAAAAAATGCTTGGTCATGTTGGTAGGGATCAGGAACATTTTTTTCTTGCCAATGCCCTAATCGGAAAACTTTACCTTTTGCAAATGGCCAAGTTTGTTCAATATGCTTTTGTTGATTATTACTCATGACTAGAATAAGATCATTTTGCTTGATTAATTCAGCATTCAGCTGACGAGCAATATGCGATCGCATATCGATATTCAATTTGTCCATACAATAAATCGCTTTGGCATCAGCAGGATTGCCAACTAGGGCAGCAATACCTGCTGATGAAATATTTAATGTTGGATGCTGAACTTTTAAGTAATACTCTGCCATAGGGCTTCGGCAGATATTACCGACACAGACGACTAAGATATTTTGTAATTGCATTCTAGTTCTTACCAAGTCGATCAAAGCTATATAGAGCACTAGAGAATGGAATGACCTGATTCATGATACGCTGCCAGCGTGTTAAACCAGTTGCATCGATATAGACAATATCATTTTTCTGCATTGCAAATTGATTGGCTAATGCCAGGTTACCGAAGTTACTAAGATTTAAATGGTAGACTGTAGATTTATGAGTGTTGAGGTCTGTACGCATTACGTAAATTCGTGCTGCGCTTGCTGAATAAGGATTAATACCTTCACTTTCGCCAAGGACATCACTTAAGGTCATACCTTGATCACGCAGACTGATCGCTTGGCTACGACTAGACTCACCCATGACATAAAGTTTTTGATTTTGCTTGGTATTCACAAAAATGGTATCGTTGGGTTGAATTAATAGCTTGTGTAAAGAGTAGCCATTTTTTTCAAGCGAAATGAGATCTAGATCATAGGTAAGGCCATTACGAATCAGTTGAATTGCTGTGCTATCCCCAGTCTCAGTTTTGATACCACCAGCCATACTTAATGCGGTATATAAACTAATCGGTTGGTCTTTTAAGGTATATTGCCCGCTACGCATAACCTGACCATTTACAAAATAGCGATTGCCTTCATAGGATAGAACGCGAACAACAATGTCTGGTGCTTTTAAATATTTTGCGAATTGACTATGTAAAAAGCGATTGATTTCAGGGAGTGTTTTACCTGCAACATGCACTTGACCGACTAGAGGAAGCTGTACATTTCCACTGGTATCAATAGGATATCCGCTTGCTTGAGCCGATTCAGTATTATTAATATTATTTACTGGTGGTGTGATTTCAGGATAAGCCCATAATTGAATAGAAAGTACATCACCAGCGCTTAAGCGATATTGATAATGCTGTGTGTTAAATAAGGGGCCGAGATTTTTTTGAGGAGAATTCTTCTCATTAATTTGATTGAGTAAGTTTTCTTGTGTAAGTTGAACAACGGCAATATTGGCACCTTGGTCAGTCTTATAGCTTCCCTCACTTGGTAAATCATATGTTTGAAGGCCAGAAGTTATTGCACAACTCACTGTGCTGAGACTGACTGCAAGAATTGAGAAAAGCTGTTTGTACTTCACATGAAACCCTTAATTATATTTTATCTGTTAAACCCTAACTCGCTATTGCCAATCAATAGGGAACACAAAGTGCATCGATTTTAGCTGAAAAGCGGGAGAAATCATAACACTCTTTTAAACTAGTAAAAGTTATAAATGTGTTCAACTAATTTAAAGATTGTAGAAGTTCTAAACAATTGCTAGAAGTTACTTCTGTAGGAAACGGAGGGTGCTTTTTTATAAGTTCGTAGCAAGGTGAATTTTTTTAAATATTTAATAATAGTGAACTTTTTTTGATTTTATTCGACTCTTAGTCTGGTTTTTTTTCTTTTATCACCTCTATTTGAGTCATTGTAATATTCGCTTGATGATTAGAATTACTAATGATTTGGTTCCCGCTCGTACAGTTTTTGTGAAGGTACTATTTTTAAAAAAACAAGTTATTTGTAGCTACATTAAGGCCTTCTTTGATTCGCACTGATCTATCTATTTGATCTGATTTCAATACCATAATGAAATATATAATTCGTTAGCATTAGAAAAGTAGGCAATTGCTGAGTATATCTTCTACAACCTTAATGTTTAAAAGTAAAGAAATGATAAGAAAGATAGCCTAACAAAGTGACAAAATTTGTTATATGATGTCGTGAAATAGGGCTCGACCGCTAAAACTTAACTTAAAACTGTGTAATTTTAATGTCTAAATAATTTAATGTTGAAAGTATAAGATGTGGTCAAATTTTAAGATGTGGTAAGAAAGTATGCGAATATTGTTAACAGGTGGGGCTGGATTCATTGGTTCTGCCGTGGTACGTCACATTATAAAAAATACGAGTGATGAAGTACTCAATGTAGATAAGCTTACCTATGCTGGGAATTTGGAATCATTAAAAGAAATTGATCAGGATCCACGGTATCATTTTCAACAAGTTGATATTTGCGATGCTGAAAAATTAGAACATGTTTTTGAACAGTTCCAGCCAGATGCTATTATGCATCTGGCTGCTGAGTCACATGTTGATCGATCTATTGATGGTCCTGCTGAATTTATTACAACAAATATTGTTGGAACTTATACAATATTAGAAGTTACACGCAAGTACTGGTTACAATTAAGTGAAGAGAAGAAAACTTCTTTTAAATTTCATCATATCTCAACAGATGAAGTTTATGGTGATCTAGAAGGTACAACGGACCTATTTACTGAAACAACCTCTTATGCACCAAGTTCACCTTATTCAGCGAGTAAAGCAAGCTCTGATCATTTAGTGCGTGCTTGGCATAGAACGTATGACTTACCAACGGTGGTAACGAATTGTTCAAACAATTATGGGCCATACCACTTCCCTGAAAAGTTGATACCTTTGGTGATCTTAAATGCGCTGGATGGCAAAGCTTTACCGATTTATGGTAAAGGTGACCAGATTCGTGATTGGCTATATGTCGAAGATCATGCCAAAGCCTTGTATAAAGTTGTGACTGAAGGGAAAGTTGGAGAAACTTATAATATTGGTGGTCATAATGAGAAACAAAATATAGAAGTTGTAAAAACAATTTGTAAAATTTTAGATGAATTAAAACCACAAAATAATCATCAGCCTTATGAGACATTAATTACTCTCGTAAAGGACCGTCCAGGACATGACTTACGTTATGCAATTGATGCTGCAAAAATTGAAAGAGATCTAGGCTGGAAGCCTGAGGAAACATTTGAAACAGGTATTAGAAAGACTGTTGAGTGGTATTTAAATAACTTGGAATGGTGCCGTCGAGTACAAGATGGTAGTTACCAAAGAGAAAGACTAGGTGTAAGTGCATAATGAGTACAAAGGGTATAATTCTGGCAGGTGGTTCAGGGACACGTTTGTATCCAATCACAAAAGGTGTTTCAAAACAATTGTTACCAATTTATGATAAACCAATGGTTTATTATCCATTGTCTGTGTTGATGTTGGCTGGTATTTGTGAAGTCCTTATTATTAGTACACCAGAAGATATAGATGGTTTTAAACGATTATTGGGTGATGGCTCACAGTTCGGTGTAGAGCTAAGCTATGCGATTCAGCCAAGCCCAGATGGCTTGGCTCAAGCATTTATTCTTGGTGAAGAATTTATTGGTGACAGTAATGTCTGTTTAGTCCTTGGTGATAATATTTTCTATGGTCAAGGTTTTACACCAATGTTACGTCAAGCCGTAGCACGCCAAAAAGGTGCAACTGTCTTTGGTTATCAAGTAAAAGATCCTGAGCGCTTTGGTGTTGTTGAGTTTGATGAGCAAAAACGAGCAGTTTCATTAGAAGAGAAACCAAAACAGCCAAAATCGAACTTTGCGGTTACGGGTCTTTATTTTTACGATAAGGATGTTGTAAAAATTGCTAAACAAGTAAAACCTTCAGATCGTGGTGAACTTGAAATTACGACAGTGAACCAGATGTATTTAGATCGTGGTGATCTTAATGTAGAGTTACTTGGACGTGGTTTTGCTTGGTTAGACACAGGTACGCATGCCAGTCTGCTCGAAGCAGCACAGTTTGTTGAAACCATTGAAAAGCGTCAAGGTTATAAAGTAGCTTGCCTCGAAGAAATTGCACTCCATAATGGTTGGTTGACGAAAGCTCAGGTGTTAGAGATTGGCCAAAGTATGAGTAAAAATGACTATGGACAGTATTTGATTTCGTTGGTAACTGAATAAAATGAGCCTTGTAAAATTAATTGACTTGCCGAGTTTTGGCGATGAAAGAGGTGGCTTGGTTGCGATTGAATCTAATCAATCAATTCCTTTTGATGTAAAACGTTTGTATTACATCTTTAAAACCTCAACAAAACCGCGTGGCTTTCATGCCCATATTGGTCTAAAACAAGTTGCAATATGCTTGAAAGGCAGTTGCAGATTTATTTTGGATAATGGGTTTGTCAAAGAAGACGTTATTTTAGATAACCCCACCCAAGGCCTTGTTATTGAAGGGCTAATTTGGCGTGAAATGCATGATTTTTCAGAAGATTGTGTATTGTTGGTGTTGGCGAGTGAGCATTTTACAGAGCAAGATTATATTCGAAATTATGATGAATTTCTTCAGGTTGTAAATCAGCCTTATATTCATCCATTATCAGATGTTAAATCTAAGAACATTGGTCAAAAAACAAAAGTTTGGCAATATAGTGTGATTTTCCCACAAGCAGTTATTGGTGAAAATTGTAATATTTGTGCACATACGATGATCGAAAATGATGTACAAATCGGCGATAACGTCACAATCAAATCTGGTGTTTACGTTTGGGATGGGATTACATTAGAAGATAATGTCTTTATTGGTCCTAGCGTTACTTTTACAAATGATAAAACCCCCCGCTCAAAACAATATCCCGATGAATTCTTAAAAACTGTAGTTGAACAAGGTGCAAGTGTCGGCGCCAATGCTACTATTTTACCGGGTATAAGAATTGGTCAGAATGCATTGGTTGGTGCTGGTGCAGTTGTAACCAGAGATGTCCCAGAAAATGCAATTGTGGTAGGAAATCCTGCGATTATTAAAGGCTATGTGAAATAATGATTCCCTTCTTAGATTTAAAAAGTATAAACGGCCAATATCGTGCAGAGTTAATTGAAGCTTGTACTCGTGTTATAGACTCTGGATGGTATATAGGTGGTAATGAGTTAGCCCAATTTGAGCAAAGCTTTGCGGACTACTGTGGAGCGAAATTTGCAATTGGTGTAGCAAATGGTTTAGATGCCTTGATTCTGACTCTTCGTGCGTGGAAAGAGTTGGGGAAATTGGAAGATGGTGATGAAGTAATCGTTCCATCAAATACTTATATTGCAAGTATTTTGGCAATTACCGCAAATAATCTGACCCCGGTTTTGGTTGAACCAGATATTAATACTTATAATATCGATCCCAAAAAGATTGAAGCGGCAATCACTCCGAAAACAAAAGTCATTTTACCCGTTCATTTATACGGACAATTGGCAGAAATGCCTGAAATTATGACAATTGCAAATCAACATAATTTGCTCGTTTTAGAGGATTCCGCACAGTCTCATGGTGCTGAAATCAACGGAACAAGGGCTGGAAACTGGGGGGATGCTTCTGGCTTTAGCTTTTACCCTGGAAAAAATCTGGGGGCGCTAGGAGATGCAGGTGCTGTAACAACGAATAATGAAGAGCTTGCAAAGATGTTACGCGCTCTTCGAAATTATGGTTCCCACGAAAAATATAAAAATTTAGTGCCTGGCGTAAATAGCCGCCTTGATGAGATTCAGGCTGCCATGCTGGATATAAAATTGAAATATTTGGATCAAGATGTGGAACATCGTCGTAAAATTGCACAATGGTATTTACAGAATATATCAAACCCTTTAATTAAGCTGCCATTGGAACATAAACATGCTGAGAAATATCAGCAGCATGTTTGGCATTTATTTGTAATCCGTACACAACATCGAGAGGCTTTGCAAGAATATCTGGCTGAACATGGCGTACAGACTTTAATTCATTATCCTATTCCACCACATAAACAGCAGGCTTATAAAGAATGGAGTGATTTAAGTTATCCTGTATCTGAACAGATTCATGCTGAAATAATGAGTTTACCTATTGGCCCTACTTTAAGTGTGGAAGAAGCTGAAAAAGTAATTCAGCTCTGTAATAGTTTTAAAGCTTAAATGAATTTATTAAAAACAAGTATATTAAATGGAGTTGCTGTTTTAATTAAAACAGCAACTATGTTTATACTTAATAAAATTTTGGCTGTTTATGTTGGTCCAGCTGGTTATGCGGCTATTGGACAGTTTCAAAATTTTATACAAATGGTGACAACTTTTGCTGGCAGCGCTATTAATACTGCAGTTATCAAATATACTGCCGAGTATTATGAAGATGAAACCAAACAAAAGGATGTATGGAAAACAGCAGGCAGTATTGTTTTACTTTTTAGTTTAATTTTTTCATTAATTATACTAATTTTTCAAAAACAGCTTTCTGTTTATATTTTTCATACTGATCTTTATCAAACGGTTTTTGTTTGGTTTGCTGTATTTTTGACCTTTTTTACCTTTAATGCACTTTTTTTAGCTATTTTAAATGGTAAAAAAGAGGTTTTAAGATTAGTTACCGCAAATATTGTAGGCAGTATTTTTTCTTTAGTGGTAACAAGCCTTTTAGCTGTAAAATATGGTTTATATGGTGCTTTGGTTGCACTTTCAATTTATCAATCTTTAGCTTTCTTAATAACCCTATTTTTATGTTACAAAGCTAATTGGTTTAAGTTGTCTTATCTATTTGGGAAAATAGATAAAGTGATTGCTAAAAAAATTGCAGCTTTTGCTTTTATGGCGTTGGTCAGTGCAGTTTGTGTTCCTCTTTCCCAAATGGCTATTCGAAGTTATTTAACATATGAGTATGGTTCAACCTACGCAGGGTATTGGGAAGCGATGATACGCCTAAGCGCCGCGTATCTTATGTTAGTTACTACAACGTTAGGCGTGTACTATTTACCTAGACTTTCTGAGCTTTCAAAAATTGAAGAGATAAGGAAAGAAATTTTCTTAGGATATAAATTTATATTTCCATTGGCTATCGTCGGTGGTTGGGTTGTCTATTTGCTAAGAGATTGGATCGTAGCTATTTTGTTTACTAAAACTTTTTTGCCAATGCGTGACTTATTTCTTTGGCAGATGATAGGTGATTCTTTAAAAATTGGAAGCTGGGTCTTAGCATATCTGATGCTAAGCAAAGCAATGACTCGCTTATTTGTAACAACTGAAATTATTTTTGCAATAACCTCTATTCTACTAACTTATGTATGTACACACATTTTTGGTTTTGAGGGCGTATCAATTGCTCATTTAGTCAATTATGGGATGTATTGGCTAGTAATGAGTTTTTTTGTTTTTAGGGTTTTAAAAGAAAGGTTTGATCAATGAATGAAGTGGCAGCCCCTTTAGTTTCTATTGTTATACCATGCTATAACCATATAGATTTCGTTCAAGATTCTATTCAGAGTGTAATTGATCAAACGTACCAAAATATCGAGCTTATCATTATAGATGATGGTTCAAAAGATGAATCAGTCTTAAAAATAAAGGAAATGATAGAAAAATGTGAGAGACGTTTTACTCGTTTTGAATTTAGGCATAGATCAAATAAAGGATTAAGTGCTACATTAAACGAAGCATTGGAATGGTGTCAGGGTGAGTATTTTTCGGTTATAGCATCTGATGATAGAATGTTGGAGGATAAAACACAGGTTCAGGTTCATCATTTTTTGGACAATAAAAATTGTATAGGTGTATGTGGTGGTACTGAAATAATTGATGAAAGTGGAACAGTCCTTAATCGTATAATATCAAAGAAGAAATCATATAGCTTTGATGAAATTATAATGTTAAAGCATGACCTACCTGCACCAACTCAGATGGTAAGATTAAAATGTGTAAAGGAAACAGGTGGATATAATGTAAAAGTTAAGCTTGAAGATTGGTATATGTGGTTATTATTATCAAAAAAAGGCGAATTACATTATATTCCTCAAATTTTATCACAATATAGGTCGCATGAAAATAATACATTCAAGCAAATTAGTACTATGTATGATGGACGGATACAGGTTTTAAGTTTTTATACTGATGAGCCATTATATCAACGAGCAAAAAAAAGAGTAGGCTGGTTAAAAGCTTGTGAATTAAGTTTACAGTCCAAAGGGAAAGCATTTAAAGAAATGGCTAAAATTTTAAAAGAGTCACCTCTAGATGTTTTTTCTTATGATTTTATTCGTTTTGTATATTGGCTTTCTATTAAATAGAGTATTTATAAATGTTGGTGGTTAATAAGTTGAATAAAGAAAGTATGATAAATTCTGCTATTGTCTTTATGTTTGTATTATTCCATATTTTTAATTTAAAAATTAATTTTCCACCATATAATCTCATATTGATTAGTGCTTTTTTTTCATTTTTTTTCATTTTTTTAAAAAAATTTAATTTTAATCCTAAATTTTATATTGTACTTTTTTTTATTTTTATACAGCTTTTAGTGTTGTTGGTTTCTTTTTTAATTAATCAGAATGTAGATTTTTTCTTTTTTAAAGAAATTATTTTATATGAAATAGTAAGTGTATTTTCATCATACTTTATTACGAATGCTTTTTTTGGGAAAAGTGAGGATAGATTTAATAGGGTTTGCTTTTTTATATTTATTGCTGTTGCCTTTCAATTGGTTCTATCTTTTTTAGGATATATAAACTCCAGTATCTTTAATGTTTTATTTGCAATTTTTGATCTTGGAGATGAAAATATTATAAGTCATTTAAGTGAAGAAAGGATGGTAGGTGTTGGAGCCTCTTTTTTTGGTTCTGGAGTAATTGATTGTTTGATACTAGTTTTAATAGCTAGTTTTATTGTAACAGAAAAAAAGTCAAGAAAGAAAATATATCTATTAATGGTATATTTTATTGTTGCGATATTGGGGATGTTAAGTGCGAGAACAACAAGTGTTGGTATTGTTTTAAGTCTTATCATAATATTTGTGAATTTTAAAAACATTAAGTTAAAGTTTTTTTTATTTAGTTGTTTGTTATTTTTTATATTTTTACTAAGTAATGTTAATAGCTTTAGTGATACAAAGTTAGGAAATTTGCTAAATTTTTCTATAGGATTTTTAATGGATTTTAAGGGTTCTAATGCATCAAATTCAACTTCAGATTTAGTAACTATGTATTCCAAACTTCCTGATAATATTAAAACTTGGTTAATCGGCGATACATTATATAGGGATGGATATGGTTATTATAAAGGAACAGATATAGGGTATTTTAGATTTATTTTTGCAACTGGCCTATTAGGTCTTGTGATTTACTGCTTGTTTATTATTTATTTGGTTTTTAATATTGACTCTGAAAGAGTTACTTTGTTTTCAAAGTTTTTAATAATTTTGCTTTTTTTTGTTTTAATGGGTAAAGGTGTAACTATATTTTTCCCAATTTTATTGCTACTATATTTTTCATCAAATCGCTATGCTACTAAAAGTGGTAAGAGAAAAATAGCTTATAAAGGTTTAGATAAATGATTTCAATTGGTATTCCTATTTATAATGCTGAGGATTATTTGGAAGATGCTATTAAGTCAGTTTTAGCTCAGTCATTTAAAAATTTTGAGCTAATTTTGATAGACGATGGGTCTACAGATAATTCTTTAGCTATTGCAAAATCGTTTAATGATCCTAGAATCCGAATTTATACCGATGGTACAAATAAAAAATTACCATTTCGTTTGAATCAAATTATTCAGTTAGCAAAATATGATTATATTGCTCGTATGGATGCAGATGATCTTATGGATGTTGATCGATTAAAAAAACAATTCGAATATTTAAAAAATAACCCTGGTATAGATTTGGTTACTACTGGAATGTATTCTATAGGTAAGCATAATGAGATTTTAGGTAAACGTATTCCTAATAATAAAATGATGACAGCTAGTGAAATTCTAGGTGGAATAACAAATTTATTACATGCATCAATGTTGGCAAGAAAAGAGTGGTGTTTGAGAAATCCGTATCGTGTTGATAATGCATTGGCAGAAGATTATGAGTTATGGCTGTCTGCTGCAATTAAAAAAGATTTAAAATATAATGTTATTCAAGAGCCATTGTATTATTATAGAGAAGTTGAAAATGTAAAAATTGAAAAAATGATCAAGGGTTATAATACACAAATTGAGGTTATTAACCATTATTCAGATGGTGTTATTTCAGATCATGATCGAAAAAAAATAATAAGAAAATTTCAAGTTAAAAAAATAATTGTAAAAATATTAAATGCAATAAAATTAATGTCGATTTTACAAAAACATCGCGTTGCTAAGATTTCTGAAGATGATTTAAACAGATATACTCAAAATATGGATTATATTCAACAAGTGGGGAAATGAAATGACCACTAAAGTTGTTTTTATTGGAAATACTTCTACAAGTGTTTTGGGTTTTCGTATTGATTTGATTAAGAAGTTGAAAAGTAAAAACTTTATGGTTTATACTTTTGTTTGTGAATATAATGATAAAGACTTAAAGGCTATAAAAGATTTGGGTGCAATACCTATTATATATAATATGAAGAGAGGTGGGCTTAATCCTTTTGCAGATATAAAGTCTTTATTTGAGCTTAAAAGTAAAATTAAGGAAATTAATCCTGATATCGTTTTCTCATATTTTACAAAACCTGTGGTATATGGCTCATTGGCTGCAAAAATGAGTAAAATACCTAAAATTATTGGAATGGTTGAAGGGTTGGGTACACCTTTTACTATTCATAAACATGGACAAAGTATTAAAGTTAAAATTATTCGCTTTATACAAGTGTGTTTATATAAATTTATATTTCCATTTTTAGATAAAATCATTTTTTTAAATCCTGATGATCCAATCGATTTAATTGAAAAAAATAATATTAGGCATAAGGAAAATGCAGTAATAATGTTAGGTCCAATAGGATTAAATCTTGAAGATTATTCTTATAGTTGCTGGAACGAAACTAAAAATGTATCATTTATATTTATTGCAAGGCTTTTGGCTGAAAAAGGAATTTTTGAATATCTTGCTGCTGCAAAGATAGTGAAACAGAAATATCCTAATGTTACATTTAAGATCATCGGTGGCTTGGATCAAGAAAATCCATACGGTTTGACCAAAAAAGATTTAGATGAGGTGATAGCCACAGGCGTAATCGAATATCCAGGTTTTGTGAAAGATGTTGCAAAGAGAATACAAGATAGTGCTGTATTTGTATTACCATCTTATTATCGTGAAGGTGTACCACGCAGTACACAAGAAGCGATGGCTATAGGACGTCCCGTTATTACTACGGATGTGCCAGGGTGTAGGGAAACTGTAATAGACGGTGTGAACGGGTTTCTTGTTCCCAAATGGGATCCTGAAGCTTTAGCTAAAAGAATGTGTTATTTTATTGAAAATCCAGAACAGATAAATATTATGGGTTTAGAAAGTTACAAAATTGCGCAAAAAACCTTTGATGTTCACAAGGTGAATAAAAAACTATTTGGAATTATGGGTTTAAATGATACAGATGAAAAGACTAGTTGATATCATTATTGCTTCAATAGCATTGATTTTGCTTTCACCAGTTTTTTTATTGGTTGCTTATAAGGTTCGTAGAAATTTGGGGTCGCCAATTTTCTTTTATCAAGAACGGCCAGGTAGAGATGGTAGACTCTTTAAAATGATTAAATTTAGGTCAATGAGGGATGCTGTTGATAATGATGGCAAGCCTTTACCTGATGAGCTTAGAATTACGCCATTTGGCAAAAAACTTAGATCGACGAGTCTAGATGAAATGCCACAGTTATTAAATGTGCTTAAAGGTGATATGAGTATTGTTGGCCCTCGACCACAACTTCCTGAATTTGTAGAACATTATACACCCCATCAGATGCGTCGGCATGAAGTTAAACCTGGGATGACTGGACTTGCACAAGTCAGTGGGCGTAATAATTTGTCTTGGGAAGAGAAATTTGATTTAGATGTCGAATATGTTGAAAGCCATTCCATTTTATTTGACTTTAAGATCATGTTTAAAACTGTTGAAGTCATGCTTAAAAAAGAAGGCATAGACTCGCCCGATCAAGTGATCGGGGCAAGTCGATTCTCAGGTTCTAGACCGTCGGATCGTAAATCTACACATCAATAACTTAGTTTGAAAGAAATTGTAATGATCAAAAAAGCTATTTTACCTGTCGCAGGTTTAGGTACACGTTTTCTACCCGCAAGTAAGTCCATTCCTAAAGAAATGGTGACCGTTGTTGATCGTCCCGCGATTGAGTATGTGGTACGTGAAGCGGTCGAAGCGGGTATTGAACAAATTATTTTGGTCACGCATTCATCTAAAGCGTCGATTGAAAACTATTTTGATCGTAATTTTGAGTTAGAAACAACCTTAGAACAAAAAAAGAAATTTGATCTACTCAAAGAAATTACTAATATTTTACCAAAACACGTCAGTGTCGTGAGCGTACGTCAACCACAGCCACTTGGACTTGGACATGCGGTACTTTGTGCTAAAGATATTGTCGGTGATGAAGCCTTTGCTGTGTTATTACCAGATGTACTCGTAAAAAATAAAAGCCATACAAATGATTTATCCTTGATGATTCAACGTTTTGAGCAGTCTAAGGCTGCACAAATTATGGTGGAAGCAGTGCCAGACCATTTGGTTGACCAATATGGTATCGTGGATGTTATTGCATCACCGAATGAAGGTGAAAGTATCGTTATGCAGGGTATTGTAGAAAAACCTGCTGTAGGGACAGCCCCTTCAAATTTGTCTGTTGTCGGTCGTTATATTCTGCCTGCCCAGATTATGGAACTTCTAGAACACACCCAACGTGGAGCGGGAAATGAAATTCAGCTCACTGATGCGATTGCAGCATTGCAGCAATCGGAAATGGTTGAAGCGTATCGTATGAAGGGACAGACCTTTGACTGTGGTAGTAAGCTAGGTTATCTAAAAGCTGTATTGCACTATGGTATTGAACATCCAAAACTAGGCACAGATTTTAAGAGCTTAATCCAAGAATTGGCTCTCTAGATTGGG
Organism: Acinetobacter sp. NBRC 110496; assembly: GCF_000876115.1. NCBI lineage: Bacteria > Pseudomonadati > Pseudomonadota > Gammaproteobacteria > Moraxellales > Moraxellaceae > Acinetobacter > Acinetobacter sp. NBRC 110496. Next base: position 51,536 of record NZ_BBTF01000009.1, on the reverse strand, counting down.
GAGCAAATGTTAATGAAAGTTGCAATTTTTGGTAATACTTTATATGCAGGCGTGATGTCTGCATTATTGTCTGAATCTGGGCACTTTGTTTATTGGTGTTCACAACTCGATAAAGCTGTAGAAGGGCAACAATATTCATTTCATGATGAGCATGTCAGCCAGCTATTAGAGAAGCAATTAAGTACTGGTTTTTTGAGTTATCGTGATTTGGATGGTATCCCTCTCGATATTGATGCTTATCTCTTTAGTTTTAATCAGACACAAGAACAACAGGTTTTTCAACTCTTACAGGCGTTAAAACAACGACCGATTATTCATCCCAAACTCATGATTAATGCTTCAACCTTTGGTTTACATGGCACAGAGCGTTTTAAGCAGATTCTATCTGAGGATGATTGGGTCTATTTGCCAGATACGATTCAAGAAGGAAATGCTCTACATAGTTTAACTCAAGCTAAACAACTCATTGTCGGATGTATCCAGACGGACGTTCAGATTAAAGTAAAAGAATTGCTTAGACCTTTCTTTCCTTTGGAACAACAATATCTGTTTATGCCGATTTTAGATGCGGAATTTACTAAACTCAGTATTTCAGGAATGTTAGCAACACGCATTAGCTATATTAATGATCTGGCTGTTGTTGCTGAGAAACTCGGTATTGATATTGCTTCAGTGCGTCAGGGTATGGCCGCTGATAGCCGTATTGGTTCAGCTTATTTAGCGCCAGGTGCTGGTTTTGGTGGTGAAAACTTTTCTCATGATATTTTGACGCTTTCCAATACGGTGGCAAATACTGGGGTAAAAAGCCAGTTGCTGGGTCAAGTCTGGGAAATTAATGAGCAACAGAAAGAAATTCTGTTTCGTAAACTATGGAATTATTACCATGGTGATTTGCAAGGGAAATCTGTTGCAATTTGGGGCGCTTCTTTTAAGGAAAATACCTCCAGCATTCAACAATCACCAATTCATCAAATGTTGGCTGCACTTTGGGCACAAGGGGTGATAGTTCACTTACATGATCCACAAGCCTTAGATGAAATTCAATTGATGTATGGACAGAGAATGGATTTGGTTTTACATCATGACCAATATGATGCGGTCAAGAATGTGCATGGTCTTTGCGTGCTGACTGCATGGAAACAGTACTGGAGCCCAGAGTTTAAGCAGCTTGAACAGTTGATGGTACATCCATTAATTCTGGATGGTCGCAATATTTATGATCCAGATTATGTTAAAGCGCAAGGTTTTGCGTATATGGGGGTGGGACGTTAATGATGATTAAGCAGATTCAACCCTTTGCAATCAAGGCGCCAGCTACAGTGCTTGAGCATTTGTCCTCTTTACAACAACAGTTTAAAGAGACCCATCTAAAAACATTATTCAAAACCGATCCTACACGCTTTAAACACTTTTCAGTTGAATATGATCAAATTGTTTTAGATTTTAGTAAGCATCGGATTGATCAAACTATTTTAAATGGTTTGGTTGATTTGGCACAGGCCCAAGACTTAAAACAATGGATCAAAAAGCTCTTTTCATCTGAACCGATTAATTATACTGAACACCGCGCAGCAATGCATTGGGCTTTACGTTTACCCCAATCGAGTCCAGATTTTACTGAAGTGAATCATCCGGTACAGCAGCAGTTAGAACGTATGTATGCCTTGGTGGATAAAATCCATGCAGGGCAGTATCGTGGTGCGACGGGTGAGGTGATTCAAGATGTGGTGAATATTGGTGTGGGTGGCTCTGATCTCGGCCCGTTAATGGTGACGCATGCACTCTCCGATTTTAAGGTCGCGACTACAAAACCTTTAGATGTGCATTTTGTTTCGACCATGGATGGCAGTCAGCTATCTGAGTTATTGCATCAACTCCGTCCTGAAACAACTTTATTTATTATCTCGTCAAAGTCCTTTGGTACCATTGATACACTGTCTAATGCGCAAACAGTACGTCAATGGCTAGAAAAGGCATTGGGCAATAATGACAAGATCCTGCAAAACCATTTTATCGGGGTCTCGACCAAACCTGAAAAAATGACGGAATGGGGCATTGCTGCTGATAAGCAGCTATTGCTATGGGATTGGGTTGGTGGTCGTTATTCACTATGGTCATGTATTGGTTTACCAATCGCACTGACCATCGGTGTTGAGGGCTTTAAGCAACTACTTGCAGGAGCGCATGCCATTGATCAGCATTTCCAGACCGCACCATTTCAGCAGAATATTCCTGTCCTGATGGGGCTATTAGGCGCGTGGAATAATAATTTTCTTGATATTCAGACCCACGCTGTATTGCCCTATGATGGCCGGCTTAAATATTTCGCGGCTTATTTGCAGCAGCTGGAAATGGAATCGAATGGTAAATCCATTCAACGTAATGGGGAAAAGGTCAATACAGCGACTTGTCCAATTGTTTGGGGTGAGGTAGGGCCAAATGCACAACATGCCTTTTATCAGTTGCTTCATCAAGGTACCCATTCGGTCAGTTGTGACTTTATTGCCCCTGTAAAACGTTATAATGCGAACCAATTTACCTATGCCGAAAGCGCAGAGGCCTTGATTGAGCAGCATCATTTGGCCTTATCAAACTGTTTGGCGCAGTCGCGCTTATTGGCTTTTGGTAATCAAGCGCTTGCGGCAGATGAGCTAAAAGATTTACCAGCTTATAAGCAATATGAAGGTAATCAACCGAGTTCAACCATTTTACTCAAAGAACTAAATCCTTATAGTTTAGGCATGCTGATTGCGATGTATGAACATAAAGTATTCGTGCAATCGGTACTCTGGAATATTAATCCCTTTGACCAATGGGGGGTTGAAAAAGGTAAAGAGATTGCCAATCAACTTTTGCCGATTTTAAATCGTGAGCAGGATGATGTATCTACTTTTGATACATCGACGCAAGGTCTACTTAAAATATTATTGGGAAAGACAAATGGCTAAGATCTTAGTGACTGGTGGAGCAGGTTATATCGGTTCACATACCTGCTTAGAATTACTTCATGCAGGTCATGAGGTTATTGTTTTTGACAATCTCTCGAATAGCTGTGAAGAGTCACTAATTCGTGTACAACAGTTAGCGAATAAAACACTGGTTTTTGTGAAGGGTGATATTCGTAATCAGGATGTGTTAGATCAGGTCTTTCAGGACTATTCTATTGAAGCGGTCATTCATTTTGCAGGTCTCAAAGCTGTCGGTGAAAGTCAACAGGTTCCATTGACTTATTTTGATAATAACATTGCTGGCAGTGCTCAATTGGTTAAGGCGATGGAACGTGCTGGCGTATTTAACTTGGTATTTAGTTCATCTGCAACGGTATATGATGAAGCCAATAGTTCTCCGTTAAATGAAGAGATGCCAACAGGTATGCCAAATAACAATTATGGTTATACCAAACTGATTGTCGAGCAAATGTTGCAAAAACTGGCACAGGCAGACTCGCGTTGGTCGATTGCTTTACTTCGTTATTTTAACCCTGTCGGTGCCCATAAAAGCGGTCAGATTGGTGAAGATCCGCAGGGGATTCCAAATAATCTCATGCCGTATGTTACACAAGTCGCAGTCGGTCGTCGTGAAAAGCTGGCAATTTATGGCAATGATTATGACACCGTCGATGGTACAGGGGTTCGTGATTATATCCATGTGGTCGATTTGGCCAATGCGCATTTATGTGCCTTAAATAATCGCTTATCTGCGCAAGGCTGTCGTGCTTGGAACATTGGGACGGGCAATGGCTCATCCGTATTACAAGTCAAAAACACCTTTGAACAAATCAATGGTGTGCCTGTTGCATTTGAATTTGCACCACGTCGTGCAGGCGATGTTGCCACTTCATTTGCAGACAACACGCGTGCATTGAGCGAGCTCGGTTGGCAGCCTCAATATACCTTGGAAGATATGCTGGCGGATAGCTGGAATTGGCAGAAACAGAATCCCAACGGCTTTAACTGAATAGCAAAGCAATAAAAAAGGAGCAATATGCTCCTTTTTTATTAGGCTGAATTAACCCTGAATTAACCCAGTTAATTCATCAACATAATGCTGCATCGGTTGCGGATTTTGATCGGCGCGGCTCTCAATATTTAAGCGCAATAATGGCTCAGTATTCGAAGCACGAACATTTAAACGCCATGCGCCAAAATCAAGGCTGACGCCATCAGTACGATCGACCTGCGGATTTTGGTCGGCATAATGGTCAAAGATTTTTTGTACAGTCTTTTGCGTGTCTGCCACTTTAAAGTTGATTTCACCGCTGCATGGGAATTTGGCAATCATGTTTTCAACCAATGTTGAAAGTGATTGTCCCGTTTCTGAGAGCAGAGCGATGGCGAGCAACCAAGGAATCATGCCACTATCACAGTAAGCAAAATCACGGAAATAGTGATGGGCACTCATTTCCCCGCCATACACGGCATTGTGTTCACGCATGACATCCTTAATAAACGCATGTCCTGATTTAGATTGTACTGCGATGCCTTGGTATTGATCGACGATGTCAAAGGTATTCCAGACCAAACGTGGATCATGCACAATCTTTTCACCGGCCTGTTTGATCAGGAAGGCCTGTGCCAATAAACCAACGATGTAATAGCCTTCGATAAACTGGCCTTTTTCATCGAATAGGAAGCAACGGTCAAAGTCGCCATCCCAGGCAATGCCCATATCCGCTTGATGCTGAAGCACTGCATCACGGGTACTGTCGCGGTTTTCAATCAAGATTGGGTTCGGAATACCATTCGGGAACGTGCCATCGGCTTCATGGTGAATTTTAATGAACTCAACTGGAATATTCAGTTGCTGGAATTTTTGTTCGATGGCATCAATCACATGACCCGCTGCGCCATTGCCTGCATTCACGACCAGTTTAAGCGGTTTGATTTTCTGTGGATCAATATAGGTCAGTAGATGCTCAATGAATTCAGGCAAAATATTATAGTTTTGAGTTGTGCCTTTTTGCGATACTTCGACAAATTGACCAGTTTCAGCCAATGCCTGAATTTCTTTTAATCCCGTCTCTGCACTGATTGGGCGTGCATTCTCACGCACCAATTTCATCCCGTTATAATCCATCGGATTATGGCTGGCAGTCACTTCAATGCCACCTTGTACATCCAGATGGAAGGCAGCGAAATAGACCTCTTCCGTCCCAGTCATACCGAGATCAAGTACATCCACGCCTGCATCATTCAAACCACGAATCGTCGCTTGTTTTAGGCCCTCACTACTTAAACGGATATCACAACCGATCACCACGGTTTTAGGCTGGTAGATTTGTCCATAGGCACGACCAATGTTATAGGCAATCTCTTCATTCAGTTCTGTGCCGAGTTTGCCGCGAATATCGTAGGCTTTAAAGCAAGTCAGTTGCGTCATATTGTTCAATTCAATTGCTGTTTTGAGTTGTGAACAGATTATACAGATATCGTCTAAAAGTCATATTTATAGTTTTGTCTTTCGCGATTGGTAACCCGAAGTACACAAATGGAATACTGCTCGGGATATTTTTTATCAGACTTTAGTCGAATGCTGAAAGCCCGCGGCAACAGAAAAGGGTTGATTTGATTTTAATTATTATTGGTCTTACCAATATTGGTGAGCGATTGATGGTTGCGCCTGATAATTCATGTAATTAAGATGGGCGACTTGTGTAAATGGATAAATTTTGCCAATAAAATTTATATTGGTCATACCAATATTCGTGATGATGTTTTATCTCGAAGTGAAAACAAAATAGCGCCCAGCATTTCAAGGAGATGAGAATGCTTAATGTGTGGCAACAACTTTATGATCCTTTGAATAATATTTGGTTATCCAGTGCCGTTGCGCTGATCCCGATTATTTTCTTCTTTTTGGCTTTGGCGGTCTTTCGTATGAAAGGCAGTGTCGCAGGGACTTGTACCGTGATCATTGCCTTGCTGATTGCATTGTTTTTTTATCAAATGCCAGCTGAAATGGCATTTGCTTCTGGTGTTTATGGTTTTTTTTATGGTTTGTGTCCGATTTCATGGATCATTATCGGGGCGGTATTTCTGTATAAAATTTCGGTGAAGACAGGGCAGTTCGATGTGATTCGTTCCAGTATCCTATCGATTACCGAAGACCAGCGCTTGCAAATGCTATTGGTCGGTTTTGCTTTTGGTACTTTTTTAGAAGGTGCGGCAGGTTTTGGTGCACCTGTGGCGATTACCGCAGCCCTGTTGGTCGGTTTAGGTTTTAAACCGCTATATGCTGCGGGTCTTTGTCTGATTGTGAATACGGCACCTGTGGCCTTTGGTGCGATGGGGATTCCAATTATTGTGGCAGGGCAGGTTTCGGGTGTTGATACCATGGAAATCAGCCAGATGGTCGGTCGCCAATTGCCTTTTTTAACCATCATTGTGCTGTTCTGGATTATGGCGATCATGGACGGTTGGCGTGGTGTGAAAGAAACGTGGCCAGCTGTACTGATCGGTGGTAGTGCTTTTGCCATTGCGCAATATCTGACCTCGAATTTTCTGGGACCCGAACTGCCTGATATTACCGCTGCGATTGCTTCATTGGCCAGCCTGACCTTGCTATTCCGTGTTTGGAAACCGAAACATATTTTCCGTTTTGATATGACCGATGAACAAGCCGCCAGTCATGCGGCCTCATCACAACAGCGCTATAGCATTGCCCAGATTGCCAAAGCATGGTCGCCGTTTATGATTTTGACCGTGATGGTGACCATTTGGAGTGTGAAACCATTTAAAGCGCTGTTTGCCAAAAACGGTGCCTTGGCGGACTGGATGTTTAAAATCGAAGTCCCGTACCTGCATAAACTGGTGGAAAAAATGGCGCCGATTGTGCCCGAAACCACCGCTTATGAAGCGATCTATAAATTTGATTGGTTCTCAGCGACAGGTACAGCTATTTTTATTGCGGCCATTATCACCATCATTTTTCTGAAAATGAAAACCCGTGAGGCGGTCAGTACTTTTGCGGAAACTTTAAATGAGCTAAAAACCCCGATTTATTCGATTGGCATGGTATTGGCCTTTGCCTTTATTGCCAATTACTCAGGCCTGTCTGCGACCTTGGCTTTAGCGTTATCGCATACAGGGCATGCCTTTACTTTTTTCTCACCATTTTTGGGTTGGCTGGGTGTCTTCCTGACCGGTTCCGATACCTCATCCAATGCCTTGTTCTCTGCATTGCAAGCCACCACAGCGCAGCAAATTGGTATTCCAGAAGTGTTACTGGTGGCTGCCAATACCAGTGGAGGCGTAACCGGCAAGATGATTTCACCGCAATCGATTGCGATCGCCTGTGCCGCGGTGGGTTTGGTTGGAAAAGAATCGGACTTGTTTCGTTTCACGGTAAAACATAGCATCATATTTACTGTCTTTGTCGGCATCATCGTCACGGTTCAGGCTTATCTGGTGCCGTGGATGATTCCATAACGCTAATCAAGGAAATGTGATGAGAATCTCCGATCAAGTGGTCATGAAATTACAGGCACTCATTGAGCAACGCCAGATGAAACAAGGTGATCGCTTACCTGCCGAGCGTCAACTGGCGGCCAGCTTAGGCGTATCTCGTCCGTCCTTGCGTGAAGCGATCCAACAGTTGAATAGTCAGGGCGTGCTCAGTAGCCGCCGTGGTGATGGCACTTATATCCAACAGTTACCTGAGCAATGGCCGCAACAGCTCATCGTCAATCCGATCAGTCCTTTGATTGAAGAAGATCCACTGTATCGTTTTGATGTACAAGAAGCCCGTTTATTACTGGAAGGCGGCACGGCATGGTATGCGGCATTGCGTTCAACCGCTGAAGATCGTGCCAAAATCCATCATTATTTTGATGAGATCAGCCGTTATCAAAATGCAGGCGATTCAGCCCGAGCGGCGGTTGCAGATGCAGAATTTCATCTGGCGATTGCGGAAGCTTCACACAATATTGTGTTGATCCAGATGATGCGCGGTTTGTTTGACTTGTTGCAATACAACGTCTTGCTCGGGCGTAACAAAGTTTATAACCATCCTGTCAATGGTGACTTGCTCAGTGAGCAGCATTTTCAGGTGATGGATGCGATTGATCGTCAAGATCCCGAGGCTGCGCGCCAGGCGGTGTGTGGGCATATTGAATTTGTGATTAATCATGTACGTGCTCTGGGCGAAGACGAAGCGCGCCAGAAACGTGCAACACGTTTAACGAGAGTGGACTTAAAATGATTATTTCTTCTGGCAATGATTATCGTGCTGCGGCACAGCGTCGTTTACCGCCATTTTTATTTCACTATATCGATGGCGGTGCCTATTCTGAACATACCTTAAAGCGCAATGTACAGGATCTTTCTGAGATTGCCTTGCGTCAACGGGTATTGAATGACATGTCCGCGCTGAGTCTGGAAACCAAACTGTTTAATGAAACTCTGTCGATGCCAGTGGCATTAGCACCTGTGGGCTTAACCGGTATGTACGCACGTCGTGGTGAAGTACAAGCAGCGGTAGCAGCAGATCAAAAGGGTATTCCATTTACTTTATCAACGGTTTCCGTCTGTCCGATTGAAGAAGTGGCACCTGCAATTCAGCGTCCAATGTGGTTCCAACTGTACGTGCTGCGTGATCGTGGCTTTATGCGTAATGCCTTGGAACGTGCGAAAGCGGCAGGTTGTTCAACACTAGTGTTTACCGTGGATATGCCAGTGCCGGGTGCGCGCTATCGCGATGCGCATTCAGGGATGAGTGGTCCAAATGCGGCGATGCGTCGTTATATGCAGTCTATGTTTCATCCGCATTGGGCATGGAATGTCGGGATGTGTGGTCGTCCGCATGATTTGGGCAATATCTCGAAATACTTAGGTAAACCGACTGGGCTTGAAGATTATATCGGCTGGTTAGGTTCTAATTTCGATCCGTCGATTTCATGGAAAGATCTGGAGTGGATTCGTGAGTTTTGGGATGGTCCGATGGTGATTAAGGGTATTCTGGACCCTGAGGATGCTAAAGATGCAGTCCGTTTTGGTGCAGATGGCATCGTAGTCTCCAATCATGGTGGGCGGCAACTGGATGGGGTGCTGTCTTCTGCACGTGCTTTGCCTGCAATTGCCGATGCAGTGAAAGGCGATTTGGCGATTCTGGCAGACTCTGGCATTCGTAATGGTCTGGATGTGGTGCGGATGTTGGCCTTGGGTGCGGATACGGTGTTATTGGGCCGTGCCTTTGTTTATGCCTTGGCGGCAGCAGGTGGGCAAGGGGTATCAAACTTGCTGGATTTGATTGAGAAGGAAATGCGTGTGGCGATGACCTTAACAGGGGCTAAGTCGATTCAGGAGATTAATGCGGATTGTTTGGTACAGGCTTTGAGACTCTAAATTTTCGTATTAATACGTTGTGTGTCTATTTCTGATGAGATTGGCGAGACAGAGTCTTATCGAGAAAATTTCAATGTAAGGCACTAATTGGCGTTACTTTTTTAAAAAAGTAACCAAAAACCTTTGTTTCGATGACGGTACGTCCTTGCTACCGCATCGAAACAGGCGGCATCCTTGCCGCCGACGTGTAGCCACTTAGGTTAAGAAATTAGTTGCTGGTGCTAAACGTCACTTACAGCCTGTGTTTTGTTGGTAAGATATTGTTTTTGCAGTATAACTTTGAAAATGGATGCAATAAACAGGTTCTGTAATTGACTGCCTTTGGTCTTGCGTGCCTTTAGCCGCCACTCAGGGCAAAACCAAAGTAACAGAATGAGTTGCTTTCGTCATAACTTATATACCGTAAGACTCTGCCGTGCTGATCTAGTTTTAGCATGCATAAGATATAGCTAGATTTTATATGGATGATCCAAAGGAGCCATCATGCAAACATTTTCTCCCAAAGCGGTGATTGATCGTTTACAGCAGATTGTTGGGCGGCAACATGTGCTGAGCGATGATCAAAGTACCCGCCAGTATCGACAAGGTCGTCGTTTTGGTGAGGGTAAAGTCTTTGCAGTGGTGATCCCTGGCACCTTGCTGGAACAATGGCAGGTGCTGCAAGCAGCGATTGAAGCAGATTGTATTGTCATCATGCAAGCGGCCAATACAGGCCTGACTGGTGGTTCAACCCCCTATGGTGATGATTATGACCGCCCTGTGTTGGTAATGAGTACGCGCCGTTTAAAAGGCATTCAGGTGATTCATGACGGTCAGCAGGTGATTTGTTTACCTGGCGCGACCTTGGATAATCTGGAACAAGTCCTGAAAGGCTATGATCGTGAGCCGCATTCGGTGATTGGTTCTTCTTGTATTGGCGCTTCGGTATTGGGTGGGGTGTGTAACAATTCAGGTGGTGCCTTGGTACGCCGTGGTCCTGCTTATACGGAGTTAGCACTGTATGCGCAGGTCAATGCCCAAGGTCAGTTGGAGTTGGTGAATCATCTGGGCGTGAATTTGGGCGCAACGCCAGAAGAAATCCTGACCCGTTTAGAACAGCAGCAATATCAAGCCACAGATATTTTAGATCATGCAGAAAAACAGGCATCCGATCAGCGTTATGCGCAAGATGTCACCCAAGTCGATGCCGATAGCCCTGCACGTTTTAATGCCGATCCATCCCGTTTGTTTGAAGCCTCAGGTTCGGCAGGGAAAGTCTGCGTGTTTGCGGTACGTCTGGATACCTATGAAAAGGTAGAGAGCAATGTCTTTTATATTGGCAGCAATGATGCCGACGACCTGACTGCGATCCGTCGTTATTTATTGACTTCATTGCCAAGCTTGCCGATCGCAGGCGAATATATTCATCGTGATGCGTATCATATTGGTGAAAAATATGGCAAAGATACCTTTTTGTTTATTGAGAAATTTGGCACGGCCAATGTGCCCAAAGCTTTTGCACTGAAAGACAAGGTCGATGGCTTTTTAGAAAAATTTAAAATCAAAGGACTTACTGATCATCTTTTACAAGCCATCACTAGTTTGTTACCGAGCCATTTACCCAAACGGATGACTGAATATCGTGATCGTTATGAACATCATCTGATGTTACGCGTTGAAAATAATTGCAAAGCCCAGACCGAGCAATTTTTACAAGATTATTTTAAAGTCCATCCCTCTGGCAATTTTTTCCTTTGTGATGCGGATGAAGGGCGTAAAGCCTTTTTGCATCGTTTTGCCGTGGCAGGTGCTGCGATTCGTTATCGGGATACCCATCGGGATGAGGTTGAGGATATTGTGGCTTTGGACATTGCCTTACGTCGTAATGATCGTGAGTGGGTCGAGCAATTGCCTGCGGAGATGGAACAGCAGATCATGCATAAGCTTTATTATGGACACTTTTTCTGTCATGTGTTTCATCAGGATTATATTCTTAAAAAGGGCAATGATCCTTTAGCGATGGAACATCAAATGTGGCATTTGCTGGATGCTCGTCGTGCGGAATATCCTGCCGAACACAATGTCGGTCATTTGTATATTGCCAAGCCTGCATTGGTCAATTTTTACCAGAAACTTGATCCGAATAATTGTTTTAATGTCGGGATTGGGCACACTTCTAAATTGAAGTATTGGGGCAAGGCCAAGTCCTGACTTTAAATAAAACAGGCAATAAAAAAGGCGCCGTAGCGCCTTTTTAAATCGTTACAACTTAAGCTTTTGCAGCAGATTTTGCTAAAACTTCAGCCATAGCTTTGGCAACTTTGTATACGTTATTCATGTTCAGGCCTGCAACACAGATACGACCACTGCGTACCAAGTAGATTGCATATTCTTCACGAAGAATGTCCACTTGCTCAGCGGTTAAACCTGTATAGCTGAACATGCCTTTTTGATTCACAAGGTAGCTAAAGTCACGCTCAGGAAGGGCTTTAGTTAGCTCATCTTTTAAGATGCTACGCATTTTGATAATACGTTCACGCATCTCTTTCACTTCGCCTTGCCATTGTTGATTGAGATCAGCGTCATTTAACACTTGATCGACCAACCATGCACCTGTTGTTGGCGGGCTAGAGTAGATACGACGTACTGTTGCTTTCAACTGACCGAATGTGCATTTTGCTGCTTCAGCATCGTCACATACGAAAGTCAGACCGCCAACACGCTCACCGTAAAGTGAGAAGATTTTTGAGAACGAGTTGCTGACAATAAAGTTCAGACCTGCTTGGTCTAGGGCACGGATGGCATAAGCATCTTGTTCCATACCATCGCCAAAACCTTGATACGCGATGTCGAGGAATGGAATCAGGTTACGTTCTTTTAATACCACAATCACTTGATCCCATTGTGCTGGGTTCAAGTCTGCACCTGTTGGGTTATGGCAGCATGGGTGCAATAACACAATGCTTTGTTCTGGCAATGTTTTTAACGTAGACAACATCCCATCAAAATCAACACCACGTGTTTCAGCATCGAAGTATGGATAGAAGTTGCTCTTGATACCAGCACCATTGAAGATGGCAACGTGGTTATCCCAAGTTGGTTGGCTGACCCAAACTTCTGAATTTGGGAAGTAGGTTTTTAAGAAGTCTGCACCGACTTTTAATGCACCAGAACCACCCAATGTTTGAATTGTAGCAACACGACCTTGTTGAATTGCAGGGCTATTGGCACCAAACAATAAGGCTTGAATCGCATCACGGTAAGGTTTGAAACCTTCCATTGGTAAATAAAGCTTGGTTTGCGTATTTTTAGGGGCAATACGTTTTTGCGCTTCGATGATGGTATCAAGCTGAGGAACAATACTGTCTTCGTTATAGTACAAACCAATACTGAGGTTGACCTTTTCAGCACGTGGATCAGCATTAAACTGTTCCATCAATGAAAGGATCGGATCGCCTGCATAAGGTGGGATATGTTGAAACATTAACAATGTCCTTTTCTTCAACAAAGTGCATAGATGTCTGGGGAGGTCGGCGCTTTAGAAGCGGAACCTTTGATGCCCAATAATGTATCAATAAAGACTGCATGAAGCACGCTGTTATTTACATTTTGGTGCAGTATTTACTTACAAAATTTGTCGCTACAAGCTGATTATAAAGATTGTCTACAATCAAGCTGTCATACCATGGTCGTAGCATGAACAGTCTAAGCCTGCTCAGCCGATCAAAGCTTAGGTTTATGTGATGATTTTAAACATCATAACCTATTGTTTTATCTATTTTTATATGAGATTTTTGGCCGTGTGTTGATCAGCCGCTGAGTGATCACAATCCAGTAGAATTGAAAGCACTAGTCTAACTTACTGTCGACAATCCTATTGCATTTTTTCTTTTATCTGGTTATAAAATCATAAAAATTGTAGAGATTGTCGACAATATGCAAGATACCCTTGTTCCTCAAGCCCTCAGCACCAGTCAGGGAATGACCCTGACGGAACACGTATTCAAGCAAATTCAGTCGGCGATTGTATTGGGACATATTCCTGCGGGCAGCAAGATTTCAGAACCTGAACTGGCACGGATATATGGCATCAGTCGCGGGCCTTTACGTGAAGCGATTCACCGTCTGGAAGGGCAGAAACTGGTAGAGCGAACTGCCCATGTCGGTGCCCGTGCGGTGTCACTGTCGCTACAGCAGTTTCAAGAACTCTATCAAATTCGTGCTTCTTTAGAAGGCTTAGCCTGCAAACTCGCAGCACAGCATATTGATAAAAAACAGATTCTGGCCTTGCGTGATGTATTGCGGATGCATGCCGAGGATGAAAACTTTAAAGCAGGTAAGGGCTACTATCTACAAGAAGGCCAAGACGATTTCCATTACTGCATCATCAAAAGCAGTGGCAATAAAACCCTCGAAAAAATGTTATGCGATGAGCTGTATCACCTCATCCGGATGTATCGAATCCAGTTTTCAAATACCCCAGATCGACCAAGCAAAGCTTGGGACGAACATATCCGCATATTAGATGCGATTGCTGAAGGTGACGGTGAGCTTGCCGAAATGCTGATGCACCGTCACATCAATGCATCCTACAAAATTGTTGAGCAAACATTGCTACAAAATCAAGGAGAACAACAACATGGCTAAACAGTCTGCTGGTCAGCTATTCCGCGACGCGGTCGCAAATGAAAAACCATTACAAGTGGTCGGTGCGATCAATGCCAACCATGCGTTATTGGCAAAACGTGCAGGCTACAAAGCGATTTATTTGTCTGGTGGCGGTGTGGCGGCGGGTTCTTTGGGTTTACCAGATTTGGGTATCAGTAACCTTGATGATGTATTGACCGATGTACGCCGTATTACCGATGTCTGTGACCTGCCGTTATTGGTCGATGTCGATACAGGTTTTGGTGCTTCCGCATTTAATATCGCACGTACCACCAAGTCGATGATCAAATTCGGTGCTGCTGCGATGCATATCGAAGACCAAGTCGGTGCCAAGCGTTGTGGTCATCGTCCGAATAAAGCCATCGTGACTCAGCAAGAAATGGTCGATCGTATTAAAGCTGCGGTCGATGCACGTACCGATGACAGCTTTGTGATCATGGCACGTACTGATGCACTTGCAGTTGAAGGCTTGCAGGCAGCGATTGACCGTGCAGGGGCGTATATCGAAGCGGGTGCGGACATGCTGTTCCCAGAAGCGATCACTGAATTGGCCATGTATAAGCAATTTGCTGATCTGACCAAGGTGCCTGTTTTAGCCAATATCACCGAATTTGGTTCAACGCCATTATTTACGACGGAAGAATTGGCTTCTGCCGATGTCAGCATTGCGCTCTATCCACTGTCTGCATTCCGTGCCATGAATAAAGCAGCAGAAAATGTTTATGAGACTTTGCGTAAAGAAGGCACACAAAAGAATGTGGTTGACACCATGCAAACCCGTCAAGAACTGTATGAACGCATTAATTACCATGCGTTTGAACAATATCTTGATGGAACTTTTGCGAAGAGTAAATAATTTTACCCCCTCCTAACCTCCCCCAGAGGGAGAGGGATTTCACGAATTTAAGCCCTTCTTTCATGAAAGTCTTAGTAATCGTGAAGGCGGCATGGATGCCGCCACGTTGGGCTGCGGTAGCAGGGAAGCACCGTCAGGCCAACAAAGGATTTTTGCTTACTTTTGATCCCTCAAAAGTAAGTCCAGCCGAAGGCTTATCCTCAAATAAGATGAGAGTTCGGTAAGACACCGCTACGAAATTCACCAAAGGATATAAAAAGGACAATCTTATGAGTAGTAATGAAACAACAACAGGCTTCAAACCAAAAAAATCAGTTGCCCTCAGCGGACAAGTTGCAGGCAACACCGCACTCTGTACCGTAGGCCGCAGCGGCAACGACTTGCACTACCGTGGCTATGACATTCTTGACCTTGCCGTCGGTAGCCAATTTGAAGAAGTGGCACACCTTCTGGTACACGGCAAGCTTCCAAACAAAGCCGAACTCAAAGCCTATAAAGCAAAATTAAAAGCACTGCGTGGTTTACCCGCAGCATTGAAAACCGCACTAGAGCAACTGCCACCGTCTGCACACCCAATGGATGTGATGCGTACAGGCGTATCTGTACTCGGTTGCTTAACCCCAGAACATGAAGACCATAACGAAGCAGGTGCAAAAGACATCGCGGATAAATTAATGGCAAGCCTAGGCTCAATGTTGTTGTACTGGTATCACTTCAGCAACAATGGTCGTCGTATCGAAGTTGAAACCAATGATGACTCGATTGCTGCGCATTTCTTGCATCTATTGCATGGCGAAGCACCATCGGAAGAATGGATTCAAGCCATGCATACGTCTTTGATTCTGTACGCAGAGCATGAATTCAATGCCTCAACCTTTACGTCACGTGTGGTGGCAGGGACAGGTTCAGACATGTACTCGGCAATCACAGGCGGTATCGGGGCGTTACGTGGCCCTAAACATGGTGGTGCAAATGAAGTGGCGTTTGTGATTCAACAGCGTTATGACAATGCAGATGAAGCAGAAGCAGATATTCGTAGCCGTGTGGAGAAAAAAGAAGTGGTGATCGGTTTTGGTCACCCAGTCTATACCGTTTCTGATCCACGTAATGAAGTGATCAAGCAAGTGGCGCGTGAACTTGCTGAAGCACAAGAAAATACCAAGATGTATCTGATCGCTGAACGTTTAGAAGCGGTGATGAAAGAAGTGAAGAACATGTTCCCGAACCTCGACTGGTTCAGTGCAGTGAGCTATCACTTGATGGGCGTTCCAACGGCAATGTTTACCCCATTATTCGTGATTGCTCGTACTGCGGGCTGGTCTGCACACGTGATTGAGCAACGTCAGGACGGCAAAATCATTCGTCCAAGCGCCAACTATACTGGCCCTGAAAATCTTGAATTCAAACCATTGGCGGAGCGTGGTTAATGAACACAAAATATCGTAAACCGCTGGCGGGTACCCAGCTCGAATACTATGACGTGCGTCAAGCCGTTGAAGATATTCAGCCAGGCGCATATGCGACTTTGCCGTACACCTCGAAAGTGTTGGCTGAACAGCTGGTGCGTAAAGCTGATACAGAAAATTTAACTGAATACTTAAAACAACTGATTGAACGCCGTCAAGATACTGATTTCCCTTGGTATCCAGCGCGCGTGGTCTGTCACGACATTTTAGGTCAAACCGCATTGGTGGATCTTGCGGGTCTGCGTGATGCGATTGCAGACAAAGGCGGTGATCCTTCCAAGGTGAACCCCGTTGTGCCAACCCAGTTGATCGTTGATCACTCTTTGGCAGTGGAGTTTGGTGGCTTTGATCCTGACGCGTTTGAGAAAAACCGTGCAATCGAAGATCGTCGTAACGAAGACCGTTTCCACTTTATTGAGTGGACCAAAACCGCTTTTAAAAATGTCGACGTGATTCCTGCGGGCAACGGCATTATGCATCAGATCAACTTGGAGAAAATGTCTCCAGTGATTCAAAACCGTGACGGCTTGGCTTTCCCTGATACCTGTGTTGGTACCGATTCACATACGCCACATACCGATGCGCTTGGGGTGATTTCAGTCGGTGTCGGTGGTTTGGAAGCGGAAAACGTCATGCTCGGTCGCGCGTCTTGGATGCGTCTGCCAGACATCATTGGGGTTGAATTTATCGGTCAGCGTCAAGCAGGGATTACTGCAACCGATATCGTCTTGGCATTAACCGAGTTCTTGCGTAAAGAACGTGTGGTCGGTGCATATCTTGAGTTCTTCGGTGAAGGTGCTGACAGCATGTCTGTGGGCGACCGTGCCACCATTTCAAATATGACCCCAGAATATGGCGCAACCGCGGCAATGTTCTACATCGACCAGAACACCATCGACTATTTACGCCTAACAGGTCGTGAAGATGCGCAGGTGGCTTTGGTTGAACAATATGCCAAAGAAATTGGTCTTTGGGCATCGGATATGACCCAAGCACAATACCCACGTGTACTTCGTTTTGATCTTTCAGCAGTGACGCGTAACATTGCAGGGCCATCAAACCCGCATGCGCGTGTTTCTACCGCTGATTTGAAAGCCAAAGGTATTGCAGGGAATTTAGAGCTTGCCAAGGCACAAGAAGCAGAAGGTTTAATTCCTGATGGTGCGGTGATTATTGCTGCGATCACATCTTGTACCAATACTTCTAACCCACGTAATACCGTTGCTGCAGGTCTATTGGCACGTAAAGCCAATGAGCTGGGGTTGGTACGTAAACCTTGGGTGAAATCATCATTTGCACCGGGTTCAAAAGCAGCTGCGCTGTATCTTGAAGAAGCAGGTGTGTTGGGCGATCTAGAGAAACTTGGTTTTGGTATCGTGGCCTATGCATGTACTACGTGTAATGGCATGTCAGGCGCACTTGATCCCGTGATTCAACAAGAGATCATCGATCGTGATTTGTATGCGACTGCTGTGCTTTCGGGTAACCGTAACTTCGATGGACGTATCCATCCCTATGCAAAACAAGCGTTCTTGGCATCTCCGCCACTGGTGGTGGCGTATGCGATTGCAGGAACCATTCGTTTTGACATCGAAACAGATTCGCTTGGCAATGACAAAGACGGTAATCCAATTTACCTGAAAGATATCTGGCCTTCGGATGCTGAGATTGATGCGCTGGTGAAAGAAGCTGTGAAGCCTGAACAGTTCCGTAAAGTCTACATTCCAATGTTTGATCTGGGTGTGACAGTAGAGGCTGAAAGCCCGCTATATGACTGGCGTCTGCAAAGTACTTACATCCGCCGCCCACCGTATTGGGAAGGGGCATTGGCCGCACCACGTACCTTAGCCAATATGCGTCCATTGGCGATCTTAGGCGACAACATCACTACTGATCATTTGTCACCATCCAATGCAATCTTGATGGATTCGGCTGCGGGTGAATACCTGCACAAAATGGGCGTACCTGAGGAAGACTTTAACTCATACGCTACCCATCGTGGTGACCATTTAACGGCACAACGTGCCACATTTGCGAATCCGAAACTGTTTAATGAAATGGTGGTTCGTTCAGACGGCAGCATTAAGCAGGGTTCAAAAGCACGTGTCGAGCCAGAAGGCGAAGTGATGCGTATGTGGGAAGCGATTGAAACCTATATGAACCGTAAGCAACCGTTGATCATTGTGGCGGGTGCAGATTATGGTCAAGGTTCAAGTCGTGACTGGGCAGCGAAAGGTGTTCGTCTTGCAGGTGTGGAAGCGATTGTTGCCGAAGGTTTTGAGCGTATTCATCGTACTAACTTAGTGGGTATGGGGGTTTTACCGCTTGAGTTTAAAGCTGGTGTAAACCGTAAAACTTTAAAGCTGGATGGTACTGAGCTATATAGTGTGATTGGTAATATTGCACCGCGTTCGACTTTAACTTTAGTGATTGAGCGTGCTACAGCGGATGGTAAGGAAGAGATTCTGGAAGTGCCTGTGACTTGTCGCTTAGATACTGAAGAAGAAGTGTCTGTTTATGAAGCGGGTGGGGTATTACAGCGTTTTGCGCAAGACTTTTTAGAAGGTCAAGTGGCTTAATACTTTGATCTGAAAGTGATTGATATTGTGATGAAAAGACTCTACTTCGTGTAGGGTCTTTTATTTTTTATAAGAGGAGGATACTTAGGGTTGAAGTGAAGGATTATAGTGTTAGTCAGTATTGTGCTTTTATTTTAATTAAATTTTGTTGGTAAAATGATCAAATAGTATCTATCATAAGGTATATATCAAAACGGTTGGAGTAGCGACAATGTCTACCGCAAAAGTTTTTATGACCGGGCGCAGCCAAGCGATTCGTTTACCTAAAGAATTTCGATTTGAAGGTACAGAAGTTGAAATATTTCGCCGTGGTGATGAAGTGATCCTACGTGAAAAGCCAATTACCGCGGAACACTTATTCAATGTATTGGCACAAATGCCAGATGATTTTTATGCAGAAGAAAGAGTGGATCAACCACCACAAGAACGAGAAGAATTGTAATGCAGGCACAATATTTATTGGATACCAATATTTGTATCTATATCAGCAAACATCAGCCTGAAAGTGTCCGTCAGCATTTTGAAAAACATCTTCCCAATCGGAATATTTTAATCTCGGTGATTACCTTGGGCGAACTACGTTTTGGCGCTGAAAAAAGTCAAAGCAAAGAAAAAGCATTAAAAGTCATTGATGAGTTTACCTCAATGATTCAAGTCGCCGAATTAGATGAAGATGTTGCGGATCATTATGCACAAATACGTCAAGCGCTTTCTTCTAGAGGTCAGATCATTGGATCTAATGATTTATGGTTGGCAGCGCATGCCAGAGCAAATAATTGGGTAATGGTCACCAATAATGAAAAAGAGTTTTTACGTGTTGATGGATTGCGTGTGGAGAATTGGGTATCGAATCCCTTGTAACTCGTTTAAATTTTAAATAATCATCAAACTTCACCTTTCCGCCACCACCACTTGTCGGGAAGGTCAATAAATAATCAAAACTATCACGCTATAGTATATGTACCATTTCTAAAATCTATGGAGAACAAAGATGGTCACTGCTGGCGAAAAACCTGGAACAGGCTTCTATTTTTGTGTTCAATGCGGACACCGCACCTATTTAGAAATTGGTACTGATCGTTTACCTCCGTGTACCAAATGCCTTGGCAATCAATTCAACAGTAAGAATGCCTAAGCCGCAAAATACCAAATAGTTACCCACTGTTTGAATAAAAGCCCTATCCCTTGATAGGGCTTTTTGTTACCTTAAAAATAAGATGTAAATAACAAGACCTGTCATAGGCATAGAAAGGAAATCCATGATGGAAACAATTTTAGGACTGTGTATTGGCGTGGGCCTAAGTGCAGCCTGTGGTTTTCGTGTCTTTGTGCCGCTCTTGGCCATGAGTATTGCCACCTTAATGGGTTGGTATCAACCTACCCAAGGCTTTGAATGGCTGGCACTTCCATCGGTCTGTATGGCATTGGGTTTTGCGACCATTTGTGAAATTGCAGCTTACTATGTGCCGTGGGTGGATAACCTGTTAGATAGCATTGCCACATCAGCGGCTGTGGTGGCAGGTACACTGACCACAATGGCAGTCAGTAGTGGTGAAATGTCCCAGTTTGCCACTTGGGCTGCCGCGCTAATCGTTGGTGGTGGAACAGCAGGCGTAGTACAAATGAGCACGGTTGCGGCACGTGGGGTTTCGACGGCAACTACAGGTGGGTTGGGTAATTTTGTGATCTCGACAGGTGAGTTGATAGGCTCAATTGTGTTATCGATTCTGGCCTTTATCATGCCTGTGCTGATTGCGGTCTTGGTGATCGTTTTTATTATCGTTGCTGCACGCTGGATTCGTGCAAAAAAACAAGAGAAACTCAGCCATTCCTCATAAAAACAAGAACACCGTTAATAACTTGAATGGAGCGATATAAAAGATGATAAAGACTCAAATACTTGCAACATTATTAGCATTCTCAAGCCTATCTGCACTGCCGCAAGTCAGCTTTGCCCAAGAGCCACCCACAGCAGAAGAGCTTCAATTAAGCAAAGACAAAGTCACCTATAAAGCCTATATCCCTGCAAAATACCAACTTTTTAAAGCCATTGAAGGCGACCTGAATAAAGACGGCTTAAAGGATGTGGTGCTGATCGTCAAAGCCACTGATCCCAAAGCCTTTGTCGATCATGAATATTATGGACAGTTAGATCGTAACCGCCGTGGCGTCATTGTTTTACTCAATGAAAAAGGCAAATACATACCTATTGTCAGTAACCTCAGCTGTTTTAGCTCTGAAAATGAAGATGGCGGCGTCTATTTTCCACCTGAGCTATGGATGGAAATTAAAAATAACCTACTCAGTATTTATTATTCACATGGACGTTATGGCTATTGGCGTTATCTGTTTCGGTTAGACGGTAATGATCTGCGTCTGATTGGCTATGATGATTCAAGCAATCATGGGCCTCTCATTCAAAGCCAAACCAGTATTAATTTTTTAACAGGCAAAAAAGTTTTTCGTGAAAATTTAAGCCAAGACCCAGAACAAGATCCAAGCTTTAAAGAAACATGGAGCAAAATCAATCAGGCACCGATCTATCTGTCCAAAGTAAAGGACTTTGATGATTTAAATTTTTAAGAGCGGGTGATTATTTTGATGATTGCTGCCATGCACTGGCACCGCTCAAACTGCCAAGAGAAAGAGATTGATTTGCGCTAAGTATTTTAAGTTTCAGATCATAAAAACCGCTTAAAATAACAACAATAGCCAATGGAGGGAAACCGTCATGAATGCTTTCCAACTCACACAATTTTTTCTTTACATGACGATCTTGAATTATATCGTTTTAATCCTTTGGTTATTGGCCTTTGTCTTTGCAAAAGACTCGATTAAACGCCTACATAGACACTGGTTCAGCTTATCTGAGCAGCAGTTTGATGCAATTCACTATGGTGGGATGGCGATCTATAAAATTGCTATTTTATTATTCGGTCTCGTGCCTTATCTTGCTTTAAAGCTGCTCTAACAGACGATCTTTTTTCGGTTTAAGCTTACAAAAGCATCACGGGCAACTCGATGCCGCAGGATAAAATTGAATAACAATAACCAGATAAATGAATAAATCTCACAAAGAGAGGATAGAGCATGAATGGGAAAACAGAGTGTCAAAACTGTATTGTTTGTAAAAAAAGCTTTTCTATTAAAAGCTTGATTCCACTTGGAACGCTACGTCGGGTCATTACAGAAGAAATTGAACAAGATTTTCCAGAATGTGGGGCACAGGATTATATTTGCCTGCCAGATTTGACCAAGTATCGAATGCAATATGTACATTCACTATTAAACTCAGAACAAGGTGAAGTTTCAAATCTAGAAAATGATGTATTACAGAGCATGCAACATCATGATTTAATTAATAAGAATATAGAAACTAAATTTGACCAAGACTGGACCTTGGGAGAGCGACTGGCAGATAAAATCGCATCATTTGGTGGGAGTTGGACATTTCTGATTTGTTTTGCCGCTTTTCTGGCGATTTGGATCTTGGTCAATACCGTGGTCATGGTGAAACATCCTGCGGACCCTTATCCCTTTATTCTGTTGAACCTGATTTTGTCCTGTTTGGCTGCAGTACAGGCCCCTATTATTATGATGAGCCAAAACCGTCAGGAAGCTAAAGACCGTTTACGCTCAGAAAATGACTATAAGGTGAATCTCAAAGCAGAGCTGGAAATCCATAATTTACATGAAAAAATGGATCATCTGCTGATGCATCAATGGGATAGACTGGCAAAAATTCAGGAAATACAGCTCGACCTACTGACTGAAATGAGCAAGAAGAAACAATAGATGATGGATTGAATCAACACAGGCTAGTGTTGCATTGCTTGTGAAAAAGATGCACTAGAACTTAAGATTTGAAGATGACCATCGAAAAAATAAGCAGAACAGCGTAAATTAGCGGCACTTATAATATTGCGCTCAAGCTTATGATGATGACTTGGATTCTGTTCACGCTCATGGCTGCATTTATGCAGGCTTGGCGCAATGCTTTTCAAAAACAGCTCAGTACAACGGTGGATGTCTATGGCACCACACTGGCGCGCTTTATCTTTTCACCGATCTTTGCCTTTAGCTATTTGGCCTTTCTCTATTGGCATCAGCCTGTCACAACATCGGTGCATTTTACCGATAAATTCTGGCTGTATATTGTGATTGCAGGCATTAGCCAGATCTATGCCACTGCCTTGATGGTGAAACTGTTTCAGCAAAAGAACTATGCCATCGGTGTCGGACTTGCCAAAAGTGAAGCGATCTTGGCAGCCTTGGTCGCTGTTTTGTTCTTGCAAGAACATCTCAGTGCGTGGGGTTGGGTCGGCGTGGTGATGGGTGCATTTGCGGTATTTTTACTGAGTAAAGGAAAACAGCAGTCTGATCTGTCCTTGAAAACCTTGATGATTGGACTGGGTAGTGGGCTGTGTTTTGCCATTACTTCTCTATTGGTGCGTGAAGCCAGTCTAGAACTGAGCGTATTGCCATTCTTGCACCGCGCTGCTTGGGTACTGTGCAGTTTGATCAGCTTTCAATGTATTGTACTGTTGATCTATCTCGGATTTTTTAGCCGACCGACGCTGTATAAAATGTGGCAGCGCATGGGTTTAACTTTAAGAGTCAGTATCTGTAGCTTTTTGGCTTCAGTCGGCTGGTTTAGTGCCATGAGTATGCAGACCGTGGCAATTGTCAAAACGCTGGGTCAGGTGGAGATTCTATTTAGTTTGTTGATTTCAGCTTTTTTCTTTAAAGAAAAACTCGCCAAGACCGATCACTTAGGTCTGTGGCTGGTGATTGTGGCGGCCATTATGGTGATTTGGGCCTAAACTAGAAGCTGTATTTGAAAAAATACACATGTAAATTTGAATTTATCGGAATATAAATCGTCATTTTTTATTGGATATGGAAAATATTTCAACTTTTAGCAATCGGTGTGCAAAATTATTTCATTGATAATCGAAAATAGCTGTTTTTAGGAAAACAATCCCGCCGTGATCTGCCTAAACTATGTCTCAAGGGTGTGAAAGGGATCGAAAAGAGTAGCATGCACCGACGCTTATAAAGCAAGTGTGTACGAACCCAAAAGGTCTCGATTCGGCTTAGGACGCTATAGATCAAAAGTTTATAGGCAAAGGTTATGGCTTACAAAGTCATAGGTGTTGAAGTAAACAACCTCTGTTTTCCCTTGATACCCTAAAAATTTAAGTAAATAGAAAAGAATAATCAGACCTAAATAATAAAAACTGTATCAATAAAATAAAAAATGAATGTGAAATGAATCCTGAAATCCTGCCATTGTGAATATAGGTCGATATTTTTATATTAAAAAACAAAATGATATAATTACTTCGTATTTAAAAATTAAAAAAAATGACAGTAATAGGTCACAGCATGATGAATCAGTTCGAGCTTAAAATCCGCTATCCGCATCAAATGAATCACAATGAAATCGATCATGTGGGCAGATTCGATTTGGCAACTATTTTAACCAAATTTGACGAGATGACGTGGCGTCAGCAGTTGGTGCGTCAATTGCAACTCAATGGTGTAGATACCCATTTTATTGTGACAGATCACCGTACTGAACAGACCTGTGTGATTACTCTGGATGCCTATGCCAAATCACAACAGCTTGAATTTAAATTGGACAGTGATATTCCCACCATCATTGCGAAAAAAGATCTGTTTGGTTTGCTGACACGTAAAAGTAAAGAGCATATTTCATTTAAACAACTGAGTCTTGCACGAGTTAAAGATTATCTGATTGCTTTTTTAAATCAGGATATTGCAACACTGGAACAGCATTATCAACAAGGTCTGAGCAAGGGGTAAAGACAGCCTCTTGATTGTGCGGGTATCGCATTGAAATGAGATGTTGCGAAAGCCAATGACACTACTATAATCGTTCCCCATCCAGAACCTGATTCAATGTATGCTGCACTCATGCCTTTAAATGACAACTTTGTTTATGCACCCCCGCAAACACCCCTTGAGATCGCCTATGAAGATGAAGATTTGCTGGTGATCAATAAGCCCGCAGGTTTATTGTCGGTGATGGGGCGTTTACCAGAACATCAGGACAGTGCTTATTTACGGGTTTTGGAACAGTATCCTGCGGCCAAAGTCACGCATCGACTGGATATGGCAACCTCAGGCCTGTTGATGTTTGCCAAACATCGCGATGCGGAAGTGGCGATCAGTAAAATGTTTCAGGCACGGACTGTCAAAAAATATTATCAAGCACTGGTGCAGGGTCAGATTCAGACAGAAGGCTGCGTGGAAGTGCCCTTGATTACGGATTGGGAAAACCGTCCGCGTCAGATGGTGCATTTTGAATTGGGCAAGCCCGCCAAAACGCTATTTCAGTGTATGGCATATGATGCAGCAACTGACCAGAGCCGCGTGCGTTTAGAGCCGGTGACAGGACGTTCTCATCAATTACGGGTACATATGATGCATATCGGTCATCCGATCATGGGCGATAAGCTTTATCATCCAGAACCCGCCAAGTTCCATTTAACACGTATGGCGCTGCATGCGGCTTATCTGGCCTTCAAGCATCCGTTAAAATTGCATGATGTTGAAATTCATTCTCAGGTAAAGTTCTAAATCGAACCATCAATAGGCAAGTCCATGTATGCACCTCAACAAGCTGAATGGTCAACACTCTCCGAGATACAGCAACTACAACTCAAGGCACTTTTATTAGATGCCGATCCAAGCTGGGAGCAGGTGTCGCGCTATCTGTTCCAGTCAAAGCTCTTTATCATGTTAAATGATCAGGCACACATAATTGCCCAGCTCTGTTTATGGCAAAGTGATGATGAGCAAGCTGAAATTAAAAATCTGGCTGTAGATCCACACTATCAAGGGCAGGGCTTAGCCAAAGTATTGATTCAGCAGGTCATTGAAAGCGCCAAACTGCTCAATATCCAGACCCTATGGGTGAAAACGGGCAACTCGAGTCTGGACCAATTGGCGTTGTATCAGAAATGTGGCTTCCGTCTGTCCCATATCGAGCCAGATGTTTTTAAAGATTACCCAACACCGATGTATGAAAATGGCATTCGTTGTCTCGACCAAGTGGTACTTTCCATCGGTTTATCTTAAACAGCCGCGAGCGGATGTTTTAGCTTGATTATTTTTTGACTACAATATTGCTATTCACACGTCTAAAAACTGCAATAAAAATCGGTTACTCTATAGCCAAATACCAATTCCAAAACACAACAAAGGATATGCATATGACACGTGACTATGAGCAATTTCCAGACAACGATAATGGCAATGTACTGTGGCAGATGGTTGAAGATGGCAATGACCTGAATGAGCCACATGAGGTTGAATTTTCCATTGTTTTTGAAAAACAGGAACAAATTGAAAAATGTGCCTTACATCTTTTACATCAAGAACAGAAAATTTCCTTGTTTCAGGAAGAGCAGCACTCGGACGGGTCTGATCTGTGGGTGCTGAATATTCATGTCAATATGACGCTGGAATATGAAGACATCGCTGATCTGGAAGAATGGATGACCAAGATCGCGAAAGAGTTTAATGGCGAATATGATGGCTGGGGCTGTATGAGCTATATTTACGATGAAGATGAATAATCCATCTTGCTATTTAAAAAAGCCCGGAATTTCGGGCTTTTTTATTGTAAGGGAGGTGGCTTTAAACGCCCATATCCAGATATAACGATTCTTTCACCTCTTCCATCACCACATAACTATGCGAGGATGCAGAGGCAGGCAGTTTTTTCAGTAAATCACCTAATAGGCGGCGATAGGCGCTCATTTCTTTAAGACGGGCTTTGACCAGATAATCAAACTCACCTGAGATCAGATGGCATTCCAGCACTTCGGGGATATCGACTAAATCCCGAGCCACCTGATCAAATACATCACCCGATTTAGCTGAAAGTTTGATCTCCAAAAACACCAACAAGTTGCGATCCACATATTCTGGATTGAGACGGGCGTAATAGCCCATGATGATGCCTTCACGTTCCAAACGCTTGACCCGCTCTGAGCAAGGCGTGGTGGATAAGTTGACCCGTGACGCCAATTCACTGATGGCAATCCGGCCTTCACGTTGCAAAATGTCCAAAATCAGGCGATCAATACGGTCTAATTTACGCATCATTTATTCCCTTTTATTTTAATTTTTCCGTGACGAAAACATTAAATTACCTAGATTATAGCGATAAAATCAGTGAAAAAAACTATTGATCCAAAAATATACTAGTTAAATAACCTAGTGTGTGCTTGAGGGATCTATTATGCGCGTAATTGTTTTAGGAAGTGGCGTCATTGGTGTGGCAAGTGCCTATTATCTTGCACAACAAGGTGCGCAAGTGACGGTACTTGACCGTCAATCAGGGCCTGCCAAAGAAACCAGTTTTGGTAATGCAGGCCAAATCTCTCCAGGATATTCAACCCCGTGGGCAGCGCCGGGCATTCCATTCAAAGCCGTGAAGTGGATGTTCCAGCATCATGCGCCATTGGCGATCAATATTGATGGCAGTATGTGGCAGTTGCAGTGGATGGCACAGATGCTGAAAAACTGTAACCCACACAGCTATGCCGTGAATAAAGAACGCATGATGCGTGTGGCAGAATACAGCCGTGACTGTTTGCGTGATTTAAGAGCACAAACTGGCATCAACTACGAAAACCGCTCTAAGGGCACCTTACAAGTGTTTCGTAGCGAGGCGCAACTTGAAGCAGTACAACGTGATATTCAAGTGTTGCAAGAATGTGGCGTCGACTTCGCTTTACTCAATGCGCAAGAATTGGCCAGTGTTGAACCCGCTTTAGGGTATACCGATAAATTGGTCGGTGGCCTCCATTTACCCAATGATGAAACGGGAGATTGCTATTTATTTACCAATGCTTTGGCAAAATTGGCCCAAGATTTGGGTGTGGAATTTAAGTTCGATCAAAATGTCGAAAACCTGATTGTTGAAGGCGATGAGATCAAAGGCGTCAAGGTTAATGGTGAAATCCTCACAGCGGATCGTTATGTCTTGGCCTTTGGTAGCTATTCTCGTGATTTCTTAAAACCACTGCAACTGAATTTACCAGTTTACCCTGTGAAAGGGTATTCACTGACCATTCCGATTGTCGAGCCAAAATTTGCACCACAATCAACGGTACTGGACGAAACCTACAAAGTGGCACTGACACGTTTTGACCAACGGATTCGCGTTGGGGGCATGGCAGAACTCAGTGGTTTTAATCTAGGGTTAAAAGAAGATCGTCGTGCCACTTTAGAGATGGTGACACAGGACTTGTTCCCGGGTGGGGATTTAGCTCAAGCTTCATTCTGGACAGGCCTACGTCCAATGACCCCAGACAGCACTCCAATCATCGGTGCAACCCAGTACAAGAACCTGTTCCTGAATACGGGACACGGGACTTTAGGTTGGACCATGGCTTGTGGTTCAGGCAAATTGATCAGTGATCTGGTCATGAACCACCGTCCTGACATTAGCACGGATGGTTTGTCGATTCAACGTTATTCACACGCTGCTTAATTGCACAGACAGGGAAGTGAATTATGCCTCGTCCAATTACTGCGGTGATCCATGCCCAAGCCTTACGCCAAAATCTTGCGGTGGTAAGGCAAGCAATGCCAAACAGCAAAGTGTTTGCGGTGGTTAAAGCCAATGCTTATGGGCATGGCATTGAACGTGTTTACGAATCATTTAAAAGTGCGGATGGCTTTGCCTTGCTCGATCTGGACGAAGCAAAACGTCTGCGGGCTCTGGGTTGGACAGGCCCAATTCTATTGCTGGAAGGAATTTTCTCGGCCCAAGACCTGTTTGATTGTGCCCAATACCAACTCAGTTTTACCGTGCACAATACGCAACAGGTGGCGTGGATACAGCAGCATGCTTATCCAGCCCAGTTCGATATTTTCCTGAAAATGAACAGTGGTATGAACCGTTTAGGTTTCAAGCCGCAACAATATCGGGACATTTGGCAGCAGCTGAGCCAGTCGGACAACATTGCCAGCATCACTCATATGATGCATTTCTCCGACGCTGATGGTGACCGTTTTGGTGAAACCGGAATTGACTATCAACTGCAGCAGTTCGACGCCGCGATTGCAGGCTTGCCTGGCGAAAGATCGGTCAGTAACAGTGCTGCAATTTTAAGATATCAGACCCAATTACAATCGGACTATGTACGTGGCGGCATCATGCTGTACGGCAGTTCTCCCGATTATCCCAAACATACCATTCAGGACTGGGGCCTTGCTCCGGGCATGAGCTTGCGCAGCGAGATTATCGCCGTGCAACAGCTCGATGCGCAGGAAAGTGTCGGCTATGGTTCCAGTTATGTAGCCGAGCAACCGATCCGAATTGGCATCGTAGCCTGTGGCTATGCCGATGGTTATCAACGTATTTCAGCAACAGGAACCCCTGTTCTGGTCAATGGGATTCGGACCCAGATCATTGGACGGGTCAGCATGGATATGCTGGCGGTAGACCTCAGCCCGATCCGCGATGCCGATGTCGGCAGTGAGGTGGTGCTTTGGGGTCAGTCCAGTTCAGGCACAGTTTTAGCCATTGATGAAGTGGCAGCAGGTTCAGGCACCATCGGTTATGAACTGATGTGTGGCGTGACTGCACGTGTTTCATTTATTACTCAGGAATAAGGATTTCTTATGTCTAACTCAGATATTCAAAAGCTCAATACCAATGAAGTCATGAGCGCAGTGACGGTCTTCAATCAAGTGGTATATTTATCAGGACAAGTACCTAAAAATGCCGAACTGGATATTGAAGGGCAAACCCGTGAAGTGTTGGCAACCATTGAACAACTTTTGGCTTCAGCAGGAACCGATAAATCACGTTTATTGTCTGCGCAATTATTTTTAAAAGATCTTTCAGATTTCCCTGTGGTGAATACTATCTGGATTGACTGGTTAAAAGGTCATGTTGCGCCTTCGCGTGCCACCATTCAGGCAGACTTGGTCAATCCGAAGTGGTTGATTGAAATTGCAGTCGTTGCAGCACAAAAATAAAGCGATCCGCTTTATTTTTGTTTAAAAAATATAAAAAAAGAAGAAAAGTAACGTATTTGCAGTAGATAAAACGTAGTCAGATACGTATTTTCTTGCAATCGAAATGAGTCAGCCGTCTTTAAAAGACAGCTAGGGTATGGCGTATAAATCAAGTGCTGACTCATTTAGGAAAAAAGTAAAAGGAACTTTATATGACGGTGACATCTCATCAGTCAGAAGGCGAACAGTCGCCCCAAGACTTACAACGTAAACTCTCCAATCGCCATTTGCAGTTGATCGCCATCGGCGGTGCCATTGGTACAGGGCTCTTTATGGGCTCAGGCAAAACCATCTCTTTGGCAGGCCCATCAATTCTGTTTATTTACATGATTATTGGTGGCATGTTCTTCTTCTTAATGCGGGCGCTCGGTGAATTGTTACTTGCCAACCTGCATTACAAATCCTTTGTCGATATGGCGCATGATCTGATTGGGCCATGGGCTGGCTATTACATGGGCTGGACCTATTGGTTGGGTTGGGTGCTGGTTGGTATTGCCGATCTGGCTGCTGTGATTAATTATCTCACCTTTTGGCTGCCCGAAGGCACCATGTTTACCCCGATTGGACAGGCCGCCATTAGTGCCGGCTGTGTATTGTTTGTGCTGTTCTTAAACTTGCTCACTGTACGCATGTTTGGTGAAATTGAATTCTGGTTTGCGCTGATCAAGATTCTGGCCATCATTGGATTGATTGGTGTCGGTGGCTATATGATTTTTAGTCATTTTCAGGCACCGCATGGCACGGTCGCTTCATTGAGTAATGTTTGGTCGCATGGTGGTATGTTTCCGAAAGGCTTGGATGGTTTCTTGGCAGGCTTCCAGATCGCGGTCTTTGCCTTTGTTGGGGTGGAACTGATTGGAACCACTGCAGCTGAAACCAAAGATCCGCATAAGAATTTGCCCAAAGCCATTAATGCGATTCCGATTCGGATTATCTTGTTCTATGTCTTGGCCTTATTGGTGGTGATGTCAGTGACACCTTGGAATATTATCCGTGCCGATAAGAGTCCGTTTGTGGAGTTGTTCCTGAATGCAGGGATTGTGACCTCAGCGATCATCATGAATTTGGTGGTATTGTCTTCGGTGATGTCTTCTATGAACAGTGGCGTGTTCTCCACCAGTCGGATGCTGTTTGGTTTATCTAAAGATGGTCAGGCACCCAATGCCTTTGGTCGTTTATCGAAAAGTGCTGTGCCTGCCAATGGTCTGATCTTCTCGTGTGTGTTCATCATGGGCGGGGCGGTGTTGCAATACTTTGTGCCGAATACCCTTGAGGCTTTCACTTTAGCCAGTTCACTGTGCGTGATTCTATTCATTAGTGTCTGGAGTCTGATCATGGTGTGCTATCTGCGCTACCGTAAATTACGTCCAGAATTACATGCTCAATCCAAGTTTAAAATGCCAGGTGGGGTGTTGATGTCTTATGTGGTAATCGCTTTCTTGCTGTTTGCATTGGTGATTTTGGCACTTGAACCAGATACCTTAAAAGCACTGTATGTTAGCCCATTGTGGGTGGTCATTTTGGCGGTGACCTACCAGCTGTTGTATAAACCCCGCATGAAAAAATTGGGGCGTGAATTGGCACAATAGTTCATGTCTATTGAGTAAAAAACCGATCTCCATTGATCGGTTTTTTTATGTTCTGGTCATGGTGCTTAATCCACCAATAAGTGCTGATATTGATCGGCCTGTTTACGTAGATAATCCCAGACCAACTTGATACGGGGTTCATGCTGCAAATCGACAAAGGTCAGCATCCAAAAGGTATGCGTGTAGCGCACCTGTTGCTCTAATACGGTCTCCAGTTCAGGTTTATCATCAGCCAGAAACTTGGGCAAAATTGCCAATCCTGCACCCGCACTTACGGCAATCTGCTGCGCTAAAATACTACTGCTGCGAAAG
Organism: Acinetobacter sp. NBRC 110496; assembly: GCF_000876115.1. Taxonomy (NCBI): domain Bacteria; kingdom Pseudomonadati; phylum Pseudomonadota; class Gammaproteobacteria; order Moraxellales; family Moraxellaceae; genus Acinetobacter; species Acinetobacter sp. NBRC 110496. The sequence goes on along the minus strand of NZ_BBTF01000009.1, from coordinate 19,679 downwards.
TTGGCATTCAGTTTTAACGGTAAACGTTCCAGACAGTACAACTCGGGGCTATACACCAGATCATCAATATAATTGACAAAGCGATGTGGAGTTAAATCCTGCAAATGCCGAATCGGTGGATGCTGAGACAGATAGCTTTTGCTGCCATAAATTTTTAAACAATAATCCGAGAGTCGCGTAATGATATAGGGCCCTGAGGTTGGTCGTTCAATGGAGACCACAATATCGGCTTCGCGATGTGACAGCTTGATCATTTTCGGTACTGGAATCAGGTCAATGGTGAGCGAGGGATATTGTATGGAAAACTCCGCTAATAAGCGTGCCAAAAATGCAGTACCAAAGCCTTCAGGTGTGCCAATTCGCACACGCCCTTGCAAAGGTTGATCAGGCTTTTCAATTTGCAAGAAGGCATATTCCATTTGCTCAACCCGTGGCACCAATGCCAAACCTTCTAGCGTGAGTTCATAACCCGAGGCTTCACGTTTAAATAAGGTCACCCCTAAAGCTTGCTCTAAGGCCTGAATCCGCCGTGCCACGGTACTGTGTTCCACCCCGATGATCCGTGCCGCATTGGTCAGGGTTTTGGTGCGTGCCAGTACTAAAAAAAACTGTAGATGATCCCAATCCACTTTCATTGTTATGGTCGTCCATGTGCATATTTGCACAACGATCGTGCATTAATTTGCGTTGGTGGTCAAAGCTTTCTTTGTTAGTCTCGAATAAAAGCTGAATAAAGAAAATACGACGATCGATATTTTCTGAACATTGAACACAATAAAAATACGGCCTATGGAGAGGTTATGAACACAATCCAAAATATTCAATTGGAAACAGCCAAGTTACTCATTAACGGCAGTTTTATCGAATCAGAAACCCAACGATGGCAAGACATTATTAATCCTGCAACGCAGGAAGTGATTGGTCGTGTGCCATTTGCGACGGTGCAAGAAGTTGATGCAGCAATTCAATCTGCACAAGCAGCATTTGCTTCTTGGCGTCAAACCCCGATTCAGGCGCGCATGCGCATCATGCTGAAACTGCAAGATTTGATTCGTACCAATATGAAAGCGATTGCACAGGTGCTGACCGCTGAACAGGGTAAGACCTTGGCCGATGCGGAAGGCGATATTCAACGTGGTCTGGAAGTGGTTGAGCATGCCTGTTCAGTTGGCACTTTGCAGATGGGTGAATACGTTGAAGGTGTGGCGCGTGGCGTCGATACCTATACGGTACAGCAGCCTTTGGGCGTATGTGCGGGGATAACCCCATTTAATTTCCCCGCCATGATTCCGTTGTGGATGTTCCCGATGGCGATCGTCTGTGGCAATACCTTTGTGTTGAAGCCTTCTGAACAAGATCCGCTTTCGACCATGATGTTGGTGGAACTCGCGATTCAGGCCGGTATTCCAGCAGGGGTGCTGAATGTGGTGCATGGTGGTAAAGAAGTGGTTGATCGCCTGTGTACCCATCCAGATATTAAAGCGATTTCCTTTGTTGGTTCGACTGCAGTGGGCACCCATGTCTATAACCTTGCAGGGCAGCATGGTAAACGTGTGCAATCGATGATGGGCGCGAAAAACCATGTGGCGGTAATGCCCGATGCCAATAAAGAACAAACCTTAAATGCTTTAGTTGGTGCGGCATTTGGTGCAGCAGGGCAACGTTGTATGGCACTGTCGGTCGCTGTGATGGTTGGTGAAAGTAAACACTGGATTCCCGAGTTGGTTGAAAAAGCCAAAACCCTAACTGTGAATGCAGGCCATGAACCCAATACCGATATTGGCCCGGTCATTTCAAAACGTGCCAAAGCCCGTGTACTGGATTTGATCAATAGCGGAGTCGAGCAAGGTGCAGAACTGTTGCTGGATGGTCGTGATGTTCAGGTGTTGGGTTATGAGGACGGTAATTTTGTCGGTGCAACCATTTTCAGTGGTGTAAGCACGGATATGCGCATTTATAAAGAAGAAATCTTTGGACCTGTACTGGCGATTATTTGTGTCGACACGCTGGAGCAGGCGATCGCATTGATCAATGCCAATCCATTTGGTAACGGTGTGGGATTATTCACGCAAAGTGGCGCAACAGCACGGACTTTCCAGAACCTGATTGATATCGGTCAAGTCGGCATCAATATTCCAATTCCTGTCCCTGTACCGTTTTTTAGTTTTACCGGTTCACGTGGTTCAAAACTGGGTGATTTAGGCCCTTATGGTAAACAGGCGGTGCAGTTCTATACTCAAACTAAAACCATTACCAGCCGCTGGTTTGAAGACAGTCACGAAGTGGGTAGTGTCAACACCACCATCAATTTACGTTAAGGGGATCATGGATGAATATCGCCTTTATCGGTCTAGGGAATATGGGCGGCAGAATGGCCCAAAATCTGCTTAAAGCCGGACTAACCGTCTATGGGTATGACCTCAGCGAAGTGGCCATTCAGCACTTTGCCGAGGCAGGTGGTGTGGTTTGTGACAGCCCTCAAGCGGCTGCCAAACAAGCCGATGTGCTGATCAGTATGTTACCTGCGGCCAAACATGTCAAAGAAGTCTATCTCGGTGAAAATGGCGTACTTCAAGTACTGAAAGCAGGCAGCTTATGCATCGATAGCAGTACCATTGACCCACAAACCATCAAGGACATTGCAGCGGTTGCCCAAAGTAAAAATATCCATATTTGCGATGCGCCTGTGTCAGGTGGCACCATCGGCGCACAAGCAGGGACTTTGACTTTTATGGTCGGTGCCAATGACCAGACTTTTGATGAAGTCAAACCTGTACTCAGTCACATGGGCAAAAACGTGGTGCATTGCGGCGAGGTGGGTGCAGGTCAAATTGCCAAAATCTGCAATAACCTGATTCTCGGGATTTCCATGGCCGCGGTCGCCGAAGGCATGGCACTCGGTGCCAAACTCGGTATTGATCCACATGCTTTGGCAGGGGTGATTAACACTTCAAGCGGGCGTTGCTGGAGTTCGGAAGTCTGTAATCCATGGCCGCAGATTAACGAAAATGCACCCGCTTCACGTGGCTATCAAGATGGTTTTGCGACTCAGTTGATGTTGAAAGACTTGGGGCTTGCGGTAGAAGCGGCAGGACAGGTCAAACAACCGATTGTGTTGGGTGGGATGGTGCAACAGCTGTATCAGCAAATGTGTATGCGTGGCAATGCGCATCTCGATTTTTCCAGCATTATTCAGCAATACCTGCCGCCAGAGGCATAACAGCTCAAGCCAAAGGATGGCTGATCAAAAAATTAAACTCTGTCATGAATAACAATCAAACCAGACTGAGGGAACACAGATGTTGAATTATAAAGAGACGGTACGGGCTTTTGATCTGCACAGTACAGCAACACAAATGCTGTCAGGTTCAGTCGATGCGTTGAATGCCTGTTATGAATGTTGTGATCGCCATGCGCATGACGACAAGATCGCCTTGTATTGGCAAGGCAAAGATGGTCGTAAAGAACAATACACTTTTCGCCAGTTACAACAATGGTCGAGTCAATTTGCCAATTTCTTAAAATCTCAGGGTGTAAAAGCAGGTGATCGTATTTCAGGATTATTGCCGAGAACCCCCGAGCTGTTGGTGACGATTTTCGCGGCATGGCGGATTGGTGCGGTATATCAACCTTTGTTTACTGCATTTGGCCCCAAGGCAATCGAGCATCGTCTGCAACTGGCACAAAGTAAGTTGGTGGTGACAGATACGGGTAACCGCAGCAAACTGGATGAAGTTGAGCGTTGTCCAGCAATTGTCACGGTTGCAGATCAGCAAGCTACACCGTTAAATCCAGAAGACTTTAATTTCTGGGATGAAGTACAGCAGCAACCTGAGCACTGTGACTTGGTGATGCGAACCCTGCAAGATCCATTTTTATTGATGTTTACCTCGGGAACCACAGGCCCCGCCAAACCATTAGAAGTGCCGTTAAAAGCCTTACTGGCTTTTGCTCGCTATATGCAAGATGCGGTTGGTTTAAGGGAAGAGGATTCGTTCTGGAATATTGCCGATCCAGGTTGGGCATATGGCTTGTACTTTGGTATTACTGGGCCGTTATTTTTGGGTCATGCTATCTTGTTCTATGACGGTGGTTTTAGTACCGACAGTCTGTGTCAGATTGTCAAGGATTATCAGATTACCAATCTGGCGGGTGCACCCACCGCTTACCGCATGATGATGGCGGCGGATCCTGCTCAGATGGCAGCACTGAAAGGCCAGTTCCGTGTGGTCAGCAGTGCAGGAGAGCCGTTGAATCCAGAAGTGATTCGCTGGTTTAAACAGGAGCTAGATGCACCGATTTATGACCATTATGGACAGACGGAGGTGGGCATGGTGGTGTGCAATCACCATGGTTTAAGCCATGAGGTTCGTGCGGGTTCAGCAGGTTTTGCCAGCGCAGGTTATCGTGTTGCCGTGGTCAATGAACAGGGCGAAGAATTGCCCGCAGATACGCCGGGCATTTTAGCCGTGGATATCAGCCAGTCACCGATGATGTGGTTTGGTGGCTATCATGAAACCCGTAAATCGCCTTTTATTGGTCAGTACTATTTGACGGGTGATACTGCCGAGTTGCATGCCGATGGCAGCATGAGTTTTGTCGGACGCAGTGATGATGTGATCACCACGTCGGGCTATCGGATTGGCCCCTTTGATGTGGAAAGTGCCTTGCTGGAACACGATGCGGTAGTTGAAGCGGCAGTGATCGGGGTGCCTGATCCAGAGCGGACCGAAGTGGTGAAAGCCTTTGTAATTTTATCGGCAGGCATTCAGCCCTTGGAACAACTGGCGGAAGAACTGAGTCAGTTTGTGAAAAAACGCCTGTCTGCGCATGCCTATCCGCGACTGGTCGAGTTCGTCACTGAACTGCCAAAAACCCCAAGCGGCAAAATTCAGCGCTTTTTATTGCGCAATCAGGAAATTGCGAAACAGCAAGCCAAAGTAGGATAGGGAAGACAAGATGCAATTGACTGAAGAACAAGGTCTCATTCGAGATATGGCGAAAAGCTTCGCCCAAGAACAGATTAAACCGAATGCCAGTGACTGGGATCGGCATGGTACTTTCCCAAAAGCAGCACTGGCACAGATGGGACAGCTTGGCTTTATGGGCATGTTGATTCCCGAGCAATGGGGTGGTTCCGATACGGGCAATCTTGCTTATGTCTTGGCACTTGAAGAAGTTGCTGCAGCTGATGGTGCCACTTCGACCATCATGAGTGTGCATAATTCAGTAGGCTGTGTACCGATTTTAAAATTTGGAACGGATGAACAAAAACAGCGTTTTCTGTTGCCTCTGGCGCAGGGAGAAATGATCGGTGCTTTTGCCCTGACGGAGCCGCATACCGGTTCAGATGCCGCGGCGATTAAAACCCGTGCGGTCAAAGATGGCGATGACTATATTCTCAATGGCGCCAAGCAGTTTATTACCTCGGGTGATAACGCTGGGGTGATTATCGTATTTGCCGTGACTGATCCAAGTGCAGGCAAGAAGGGCATTAGTGCTTTTCTCGTGCCACGTGATACAGCGGGATACGAAGTGATTCGGGTCGAAGAGAAACTGGGTTTACATGCCTTAGATACCTGTCAGATTGCGCTGACTGATGTGCGTATTCATAAAAGCCTGATGTTGGGTGCGGAAGGTGAGGGGCTGAAAATTGCGCTTGCCAATCTGGAAGGTGGACGTATCGGCATTGCGGCACAGGCGGTCGGGTTGGCACGTGCAGCATTGGAAGAAGCCACGCGCTACGCGAAAGAGCGTCTGACCTTTGGCAAAGCAATTTTTGAGCATCAGGCACTGGCTTTCCGTCTGGCCAGTATGGCGACCGAGATCGAAGCAGCACGACAATTGGTGCATTACGCTGCACGTCTTAAAGAAGCAGGGCAACCTTGTTTGAATGAGGCTTCCATGGCCAAGCTGTTTGCTTCGGAAATGACCGAACGTGTCTGTTCGGCTGCGCTACAGGTGTTTGGTGGCTATGGTTATCTCAAAGATTTTCCCATTGAACGGATCTATCGAGATGCCCGAATTTGCCAGATTTATGAAGGCACTAGCGATATTCAACGCTTAGTGATCGCACGTAGCTTATAACAATATAACAAGGAATCCATGATGCAGTGGCAAACCATCTTATTCGAAAAACGCAATGGCGTGGGATTGATTACCCTGAATCGTCCCCAAGCCCTCAATGCCTTAAATACTGAGTTGATCAGTGAAATCAATCAGGCGCTAGATGAGTTAGAGAAAGATCGCGAGATTGGCTGTATGGTGTTGGCAGGTTCAGAAAAAGCCTTTGCCGCGGGGGCTGACATTAAGGAAATGGCCGAGCTGAACTTTCCCGATATTTATTTTGATGATTTTTTCCATCTGGCCGATCGTATTGCGCAACGCCGTAAACCGTTGATTGCTGCGGTCAGTGGTTATGCGCTTGGCGGTGGTTGTGAGTTGGCATTGATGTGCGACGTTATCTATTGTGCGGACAATGCCAAGTTCGGTTTGCCCGAAATTACCTTGGGGGTGATTCCCGGGATTGGCGGTACACAACGTTTAACCCATGCGATTGGCAAAGCCAAAGCTATGGAAATGTGCCTCACTGCACGGCAAATGGGTGCGGTTGAAGCTGAGCAAAGTGGTTTGGTCGCACGCGTGTTTGATAAACACGAATTATTGAAACAGACCTTGCAAGCGGCAGAAAACATTGCTGCGCGCTCTTTAACCGCCAATATGATGCTGAAAGAAAGCATTAATCGTGCCTTTGAGGTCAATTTGACCGAAGGCTTACGTTTTGAACGACGCATGTTTCACTCCATTTTTGCGACATCCGATCAGAAAGAAGGCATGCAGGCCTTTGTGGAAAAACGTCAGGCCAAATTTAATCATCGATAAGAGATCAATAAAATGAATATCGAACAGCAGTTAATGATTGAGCAAAAAGGTAGTCTTGGCCTGATTAGCTTAGATCGGGTCAAACATTTAAATGCACTGTCACTGGAGATGATTGAGGGTATTTGTAATCAACTGGAATTGTGGCGCGATGATGCGTCGATTCAAGCGGTTTTGATTAAGTCGAATAGCCCGAAAGCCTTCTGTGCAGGTGGAGATATTCGCTATCTGTATGACAGTTATAAAAATGATACGGCTGATTATACGGGCTATTTTAGCGCCGAATATAAAATGCTGAACCTGCTGCGTGAATATGAAAAACCTATCGTTGTTGTGCTGGATGGTTATGTACTGGGAGGTGGTTTTGGCTTGGCGCAAGCCTGTCATATTGTGGTGAGCAGTGAAAAATCTCGATTTGCCATGCCTGAAACTGCAATTGGCTTTTTCCCTGATGTCGGTGCCACCCATTTCCTGTCTCGACTGGATGACATTGGCGTGTATCTGGCGCTTACAGGCGAGCAGATCAGCAGCAGTGATGCGCTTTATTTGGACTTGATTGATTACCATGTGCCGAGCGACAAATTAGAGGCTTTGCAACAGGCGCTGATCAATGAGCCGAATTTAAGCAAACAGAATATTGAGCATATTGTCGCTTGCTTTATTACCCGACCGGCTGAAAGTGAACTGAAACCGTTGGCAGATGGCATACGCAAGCATTTCGGTTTTCAGCATGTGGATGAAATTGAACATAGTCTGGCACAAGAACAGGATGAACAGTTGCGACCTTGGGCAGAAAAAATGCTGAGCATTTTGCAACAGCGTTCATCTATCGCCAAACAAACTAGTTTGAAGCTGCAACATTTAGGTCGAGGTCTGTCTTTAGCACAGTGCATGCAACTGGAACGGGATCTGCAAGATATTTGGTTTGATCATGGCGATTTCATTGAAGGGGTACGTGCCTTGATCGTTGATAAAGATAAACAACCACAGTGGCAACAACGGAATCCAGAACTGGAACAGATTCTGGAAAAACTCAGCTAAATCTAATCATTCATATTGACTCATCTAAGGAGTATTAAGCAGTCTGAAATGCGGATGATCAGGACTGATGGTCCGCAAAAAATATAAAACAAGAAAATCCAAGAAAGGAACATGATGATGCAAACAATACATGGAAACGGTTCATCTCCTAAAAAGTCATCTCATCGCTTGGCGGGTATCTCAAGTATGGTGGGCACTACGATTGAGTGGTATGACTTTTTTATCTACGGTGCTGCAGCAGCTTTAATTTTTAATAAATTGTTTTTCCCTAATCTTGACCCGCTGACGGGTGTGCTTGCCGCATTCGCCACCTATGCCGTGGGTTTCATTGGGCGACCCTTGGGTGGTTTGGTGTTTGGACATTTTGGTGACAAGATCGGGCGAAAATCGATGTTGCTGCTGACCCTGATGCTAATGGGGATTCCCACCGTCCTGATTGGCCTGTTACCGACCTATGAATCAATCGGTTACTGGGCTGCCATCTGTTTGGTGATCTTGCGCTTTGTCCAAGGTATGGCCATGGGGGGCGAGTGGGGCGGTGCCGTGTTAATGGCGGTGGAACATGCGCCAGAGGGCAAAAAGGGGTTTTGGGGTAGCCTGCCTCAAGCCAGTACTGGCGGTGGTTTGATGCTGGCCTCACTTGCATTGGGATTGGTATCTTTATTGCCCGAACAGGCTTTGTTTAGTTGGGGTTGGCGGATTCCGTTTCTTGCCAGCATCGTGTTACTGGCAGTCGGTTGGTACATTCGAGTCAAAGTGCCAGAGTCTCCCGATTTTGAAAAAGTGAAGCAGCAGGCGGAAGAAGTTAAAGTCCCGGCTTTACAGGTCTTTAAAAAGCATCCGAAGCAACTGATCACCATTATTGTGGCGCGTGCAGCCGAGAATGCATGGTTTTATATTGCCTCGACCTTTACTTTGGCCTACACCACCACACAGTTGGGGATTGACAGACAAGAGATCCTATTTGCCACCATTTGTGGGGCCATTGTGATTATGTTTATGACCCCATTATGTGGACATTTGTCCGATAAAGTCGGTCAGCGTAATATGTTTATGTTTGGCCTATGTGTACTGGCGCTGTATGGCTATCCGTTCTTTAGCATGCTCAATACCAAAGACCCCGTGTTGGTCTGGACTGCAATCGTGTTGGCGATTGGCGTAGTGTTCCCAATTATGTACGCACCGCAAGCGCAGCTGTTTGCACGGCAGTTTCCGGCAGAAATCCGTTATAGCGGGATCTCAATTTCGGTGCAGTTGGCGGGGGTATTGGGTGGTGGACTAGCGCCGTTGATTGCGACGAAGCTACTCAGTGTTGGGGGCGGTAGTCCGCATCTGATTATGATATATATTGGTAGTATGGCGGTGATTGCGATTATCTCGACCACCTTTATGCCACGGGATGGACTGCTGGCTGGGATGGAAACTGAGCGCAAAAAAGCAGTCAATGTACAGACCAAAGTCACAGAACCGTCTTAAGGATAAGGAATGAATCTGAAAAGGTGTTTCCAAGTAATTGGAAGCACCTTTTTCTTTGAGGAATGTAAAAGGTTCCACGTGGAGCATTCAATTTTAGTGATTGTTTGAGTGATTCATTATTAATCTTTGTTTTAAAGTGTATTTATGCACACTTATAGAAACGAAGGTGCGTTAGTATTTTGAGTGACGTACATACAAGTGGGTGATGACAATGAATTCAGTCGCTGAATGGGTTAAACAGGCAAAATCAGACATTGAAAATCTGACGCCAGATCAAGTTGAACAGGAATTAGCTTCGGGACAGGCTATTCTGATTGATGTCCGAGATGCAGAAGAGCGCGTTGCTGGAACAATACCAAGCGCATTGCATATCTCCCGTGGCACTTTAGAGTTTGCTGCTGATCCGAGTAGTCCGATGTATAAGTCTGAATTGCAACCGAATATCAGAACGATTTTGCATTGTGCAGGTGGTGGACGTTCGGCACTGGCAGTAAAGACATTACAGGCATTGGGCTATCGCAATGTGGCGCATCTGGATGGTGGCTTTAAAGCGTGGGTAGAGGCGAATAAACCCGTGATTTAAAATAAGGTATGAATTAAAACACAAGAAAAAAGCCCTAATCTTTCGACTAGGGCTTTTTTGAATCTGGAGCGGGAAAGGAGGCTCGAACTCCTGACCCCAACCTTGGCAAGAGTCACCGACATAAAATACACTAAATAACATAATTTGTATGTTAATAAACTCTATATATAACAGTTATATAGGGTTTTTATTTTGTGTGACGTAATTTAAGGTGGGATGGGGTACTTTGATTTTTGGTCACTAATTTATTGTGATAATCAACAATAATAACCAACATACATATGCTTAATCTAAGGGTATTTTACTGACTGGTATAATTTTATGATGAGAGGGGTGTTGTCTGAGGCTACGGTTCAATTAGGATTAAATCCAACTATCGCAACGCTGAATTCTGAAGAATCTCGTCGTTTCTTAATTACGTTGTAATGATGATCATGAAGATAAAATCAAAAAATACAGATTTTCGGGTAAATCCTGAGTAGAATTCGACTTTTATTTTTTTTCCAGTAAAAAAGGCATGGCTTCTCACTATGCTGCTTTGCAAGGACGTTTTATGCTCGCGCTAGATATACAACATGTTCGAATGAAACAACACGCCACTGATAAAGCACAAGCGTTGCAATGTCTAGTCGATATCTTGGTCGAAGACCAGTTGGTTACACCTGATTATATTCATGGGTTGACCGGGCGCGAACAACAAAGTGCAACGTATTTAGGGCAAGGAATTGCCATTCCGCATGGGACGCCTCAGTCTCGCCAATATATTTTAAAAACTGGTATTCGTCTGGCGCACTTTCCTGAAGGAGTTGTTTGGGACGGTGAAAATAAAATTTATTTAGCAGTAGTGATTGCTGCGAAATCAGATGAGCATTTGCAAGTCTTACAAATTTTGACGCGGGCTTTAATTAATGATGTCGCTGATCAAGTGAAACAGGCTCAATCCGCAGAGCAAATTATTGCATTATTACAAGCCCAACCTGCATCTTTGGCATTGCATGAAAATTTAATCGCCACTCAAGTTCCCGCACTTGATGTAGAAGATTTAATTTGGCACGCAACACAGTTGCTGAAACAGCAAAAAATGGTGGAGTGTGGTTTTCTGTCGGGTTTAAACCTAAACAGCATGATTCATTTAGGGGAGGGGGTCTGGTCGATCACTTCTAACCAGCATGTTTTGAGCCCAGCTGTAAGTTTGGTAAAAGCGGAACAGGTTTTAAGCCATCAGCAGGAAATGCTCAAGACTTTGGTGTGTATTGCCAGTAATGAGCAACTGGATATGCAACGGTTTCAACGGTTAATGGATATTTTGTTTGATACTGAACAAGTTCATACCCTCAACCAAGAGCAAGATAGTCACCAGTTGGCGCAGTTAATTGGTGCTGAACTGATTCCTGATTGGCCATCTCGTCGTATTGTCTTAGCTAATGCTCATGGTCTACATGCGCGTCCCGCGACACACTTGGTCAATATGACTAAGAAATTTGCAGGGGATATTCTCGTTGCTGTAGATGAGGGGGCTTACGTTTCGGCAAAAAGTTTAACCAAATTATTAGCTATGGGATGTCGTCGTGGTCAAACTCTGACTTTTATTGCACAACCCGATACCGATGCTGTAGCAGGCTTAGAACAGATTATTGATGCAGTTAAACAGGGCTTAGGAGAAGAGGTTGAAGCTGTTGATTTTGTATCTCATCAGCACAGCAGTAGTGACCCAGTCGTAAATACTTTGGAATTAATGCCTTTTGAATCACATGGCGATACGGGTAGCTGCGGTATTGCGGCATCAACTGGCCTTGCTTTTGGTCCTGCTCATGTGGTGAAGCCACGCGAATTTAGTTATGAACGTCGCGGACAGAGTTTTAAAGCTGAGAATGAAAAGCTTGAAATTGCGCTTCATCAGGTGAAAAATAGCTTACGTCAATTCATTGCACATACTGAATCTACTGCCATTAAGCAGATCTTCATGGCACATTTGGAAATGCTGGATGATCCAGACCTCCTCCAAAGTGTACAACGCGGTTTAAAACAGGGGTTGTCTGCTGCTGCAGCTTGGCATGATCATATTGAAGTGGCTGCTACCGCACAGGCTGCACTTAGCGATCGTTTACTGGCAGAGCGTGCGGCTGATTTAAGGGATATTGGTGAGCGTGTTTTGGCTGCTTTGTGCGGTGTGGCCGATGTCACAGAACCCGAGCAACCTTATATCTTAATTATGCATGATGTTGGTCCGAGTGATGTAGCGCGTCTGAATAAAGATCGTGTTGCAGGCATTTTGACCGCGGTTGGTGGAGCGAGTGCCCATAGTGCTATTGTGGCACGTGCTCTGGCTATTCCAGCAGTCGTAGGTGCGGGTGTAGCTGTTTTAAATATTGAGAACCATGCTACCGTGCTAATTAATGGGGATACTGGTGAGTATGTGGTCTCACCCGAGCAAACTCAGATTGATCATGCCATTGCAGAGCGCCAACGCCAGCGTGAGTTGCGAGAACAAGCGGAACAGCATTGTTTAGAACCTGCCATCACACTGGATCAACATCAAGTTGAAATCGCAGCCAATATTGGCAAAGTGGGCGCTACGATACAGGCTGTGGCCGATGGGGCAGAAGCAATTGGTTTGCTACGCACAGAATTGGTCTTTATGTCACACAGCAGTGCGCCTGATGAGGCTACACAAGAAGCTGATTATCGGGTGGTGTTAGATGCTTTGGCGGGTCGTCCATTGGTGGTACGTACACTTGATGTGGGCGGGGACAAACCTTTGCCGTATTTGCCTATTGAAAAGGAAGAAAATCCATTCTTGGGCTTACGTGGTATTCGTCTGACTTTACGTAAGCCAGAATTGTTACGTCAGCAATTGGTTGCTTTACTTAAAGCAGCAGATAATCGCCCATTAAGAATTATGTTTCCGATGATTGGGCGGGTTGAAGAATGGCGAGCAGCAAAAGCAATTTTGGATGAGGTTCGCATACAGCATCCATGTGCAAACTTACAAGTCGGTATTATGATTGAGGTTCCTGCGGCAGCATTGTTGGCTCCAATTCTTGCTCAAGAAGTTGATTTTTTTAGTATTGGAACCAATGACTTGACTCAATATACTCTGGCGATTGACCGTGGTCATCCACTGTTGTCTGCTGAAGCTGATGGCTTACATCCGAGTATTTTGCTATTGATTGATCAAACGGTTCGGGCAGCGCATCAGCATGGTAAATGGGTGGGCATTTGTGGTGAATTGGCTGCTGATCCAAAAGCTGTGCCTGTATTGATAGGCTTGGGCGTGGATGAGTTGAGTATGTCGAGTACCAGTATTCCATTGGTGAAGGCGCAAATTCGTGGTTTGAACTATATAAATTGCCAACAGGTCGCACAGCAAGCCTTAAGTTGTGACAGTGCGTCTGCCGTACGTGAATTGGTGGAGTAATTACCGAATGGCTAAGATATTAAGCATTACTCTGAATCCTGCAATTGACCTCACCGTGCAATTGGATCAACTAAAAGTTGGCGAGGTCAATCGTCAGTTAACGGCCCAAAGTCATGCAGCCGGTAAAGGCTTAAACGTGGCTCAGGTCCTTAAGGATTTGGGACATGAACTGATTGTGAGTGGCTTTTTGGGGCAAGAAAACCGTCAAATTTTTGACCATCATATCCAACAAGAGCAATTTGATAACCAATTTATTTATGTTGCAGGTGAAACACGACAAAACATTAAAGTTGCAGAAGCTTCTGGTCGGATGACTGACATCAATGGCAAGGGCTTTTTTTTAGATACCTCAGCAAAACAACAATTACGTGAACGCCTATCTCAACTGATTTTAGAGGTTGATGTGATTGTGATTGCAGGCAGTTTGCCACAAGGTTTTTCTGCAGAAGAGCTTTCAACACTGATTCTATGGTTACAGTCTGCTGGAAAAAAAGTCGCAGTAGATACCAGTGGTGTTGCGTTGAAAGCAGCAATTGCTGCGCATCCTTGGTTGATCAAGCCGAATACAGATGAGTTGACGGAAACCTACCATTTGCCAGCAGAAACGTTTGCAGAACAGCAGCATCTTTTTGCCAGTTTAAATAGTCAGATCGAACATATTGTGGTCTCGATGGGTGAAAACGGAGTGAACTGGCTTCACCACACGCAACCCCTGCATGCTACTGCACCGAAAGTCACCGTCCAAAGTACGGTGGGTGCGGGAGATTCCTTGCTGGCAGGTATGATTCATGGCTTGTTGAGTTCAACTTCCCCAGAAGAAACATTGAAAACAGCAACCGCAATTGCGAGCAACGCTGTGACCCAAATTGGGTTTGCCCTTCCAGACTTTGCTGTTATTGAAGATTTGAAATCGCAAATCTCAGTCCAATCATTGAGTTAATACGATGCAAGAGATAAAACATATTTTATTTGTGCCACATAGTCCCGAGCAGCCGATTAATGCAGTGATTTTGGCCAAAAAACTCTCCAAAGCAGCAACAGCACTTGGTATTTCCAATGATGTGGCGACATCAGTCGAGCATCTCGATTTATCAAATGTTATTGATACGGTTGTTTTTGTTGGACAGAAGTCGGCAGATGCGGATCAACTGCGTGGCAAGGTTGTGAAAGTCATTGGTTTGAATAATGCACAACACGATGCGATCATGCTTTTGCAACAAGTTCTTGAGCATTCAGATGCTGTAGATGAACCTATTGCAGACAATGCTGAGGTTACACGGTTTGTCGCCATTACAGCATGTCCAACTGGTGTTGCGCATACGTTTATGGCGGCCGAAGCCTTACAACAAGGTGCAGTAAAGCACGGTTATCAGATTGATGTTGAAACCCAAGGATCGGTTGGGGCTAAAAATATTTTATCGGCAGAAAGTATTGCCAAAGCAGATGTGGTGATCTTAGCAACGGATATTGAGGTCAATACAGATCGCTTTGTAGGCAAACGTGTATATCGCTGCAGTACAGGATTTGCCCTTAAACAAACGGATAAGACTTTTGCAAATGCAATTGCTGAGGCCAAAGTGCTTGAAACGGGTAAGCAAACAGCCACTAAGACAGAAAATGAAAACAAAGAAAAAACTGGAATTTATAAACACCTTTTAACAGGGGTGTCTTTCATGCTGCCGATGGTGGTGGCGGGCGGTTTGATCATTGCCATCTCGTTTATGTTCGGCCTCAATCCTGTTGAAGGAAGCTTTGCCGCATCCTTAAAGCAAATAGGTGCTGCAGCATTTACTCTTATGGTACCTATGCTGGCAGGTTACATTGCTTATTCTATTGCGGATCGTCCGGGTTTAACTCCAGGTTTGATTGGCGGTTTACTTGCTACACAATTAGAGGCAGGCTTTCTCGGTGGATTAGTTGCAGGTTTTATTGCAGGTTATATTGCGTTATTTTTATCGAAACAGCTTAAACTCCCAAGTAGCCTAGAAGCATTAAAACCAATTTTGATTATTCCACTATTGGCCAGTTTAGCTGTTGGTTTAATCATGATTTATGTGGTTGGACAGCCTGTTGCACAATTGTTTGAATTACTCACACACTTCCTTGCCAATATGGGGACGACCAATGCCATGATCATGGGGGTTATCCTTGGGAGTATGATGTGTATTGATGTTGGGGGGCCAATAAATAAAGCAGCTTATGCCTTTACGGTAGGCTTACTTACGTCACAAACATACGGACCGATGGCGATTACCATGGCTGCGGGTATGGTACCACCGTTGGGTATGGCAATTGCAACTTTTCTGGCAAAGCATAAATTTGCCAAACCTGAGCAAGATGCAGGGAAGGCTGCTGTAGTTCTGGGCCTATGTTTCATCTCGGAAGGGGCTATTCCGTTTGCTGCCAAAGACCCGATTCGAGTGCTTCCATGCGCGATCGCAGGTGGTGCTGTAACTGGGGCTTTGGTTGCATTATTTAAATGTGAACTAGTCACTCCGCATGGCGGTGTAATGGTACTGATCATTCCGAATGCGATGAATTATCCATTAAAATATTTATTGGCGATTGCGATTGGAAGTGTGGTGACTGGTGTAGCTTATGCCGTGATAAAACAACGGTTAAAATAAAGCCCTTCATAGAAGCTTTGTGAAAGTTATTCAGTGCAATAAATGAATATTATGCTCAATCCTATTTTGGATCAGTTGGAGAGTCTCACTTGAATTTGTCCAGGTAATAGATCATGAGCGATATTGCTGAATAGGATTGCAACCTTACAAATCGAGCCAATGTTCACCCCATCCATTGTAGTAAACATTAAGTTTTTTTTGAGCATGGATTTATTTTCTTCTGATACGTTGGCGAGCCCTACTGTTCTGAAATGACAGCTTTGTCCGTTATAATTGTATAAACATTTTGGTGTCTGGTAATTATGTCCTTATTGATCAATTTTCTATCTCGCTTTAGTACTGCAACTCTTCAGCGCAGTCTGAGCTATGCTAAACACATTGATAGGGAAACAATTGAGTTCTTTGAGGAAAATGATGATGTCACGATGTATGCTCAAATTGAAGGGACAGATTATTACGATACCGCGATTACCTATAATCTTAAAAAAGACCGTTTAATCGATGATGACTGCACTTGTCCAGTTGGATATAACTGTAAACATGCTGCTGCTTTAGCGCGGTTATTCTTTCAAGAATATCGTCAGGAATTTCAACAGCATTATGCTGAATCTCAATCTCCGCAGGGAATCGCAAAACGCCGATGGGGGGATGATCAGGCGCAGCGCTGGTTGAATGATTTTAAACGGTATTTACAACAGACTGAACCAGAGCAATCTGTCAAAACAAACAATTATTTAATTTACCTGCTAGATCAGTCGATCAGCTTAAAGAAATTGACAGTTGATGTTCAGAAGGCCAGACGCAATAAGAACGGCTCAATTGCAGGGGAAAGTTATTATACCCAATATGAAAATATCACCAGAAAGCATCTGACTTTACCTGAACAAAAACGACAATTATTTAACCAGATTTATTATTATGCCAAAATAAACAGTGACGAACGCTTTTATCAAAGCAATCTTGATATCTCAAGCATTTTATTGGAGCATTTCAAATCTTTTATTCAAAGTGGCGATGTGTACTGGCAAAAAAAGAGCCATACTGCACTTAAATGGTCAGAACAAGGCTATCACATCGAACTGATCTGGCAACAAGGTATAAACAAACAGACAGAGCATTTAAACATTGAATTGGTCAATGGTGATATTCGACTCGATTTAAAATCAAATCCACATATTCAGATTCTCGCGAGCCAGCCACCGTGTTATGTGGATATTCAACAGAATACGGTGGGCCAGTTATATGGTGAATATACGGCAAATCTTCTGTACCATTTTTTACAGATGCCTGATCTTCCATCTATGCTCTTGCCAGAGTTTGAGAAACTGACTCATCAATATTCAGACGTGAAAAATCTGCCTCAGCCCGAGTCTATTCAGCATATTGATGTCCTTGAGGGTAGTCCCCAGCCAATTTTACGCTTCGGTGTTTTAGATAAATTTGATTGGAAATGGGAAGAGTCTGTTTGTGCTGAAATTGAATTCTCCTATGCAGGCGGAAGAATAAAAGCAGGTACATCAGGCGACAGTTTTATTGGTGAGCAGCATGACAAAATGGTACGACAGCTTCGGGACTTAGTTCAGGAACAACAGTCAATCCAACGTTTACAGCTATTGGTCGAATCACTGAAGTGGGTGAAAGATCTTAGTTATGACCATCAATTAAAACTGGATAAACAACGTCTTGATTCTATGGTTTTTGCTTTCTATGGAGATTGGATTAAACAGCTGATGCCCATCAATCAAATTGAGTTGATGGGCTGGCAGATAGAGCATCTGAAAAACAGCCCCTTTAATCTGCAATATGTTGAAAATTTAAATATTTCTATCACTGAATCTGAAGGTCAGCAGGACTGGTTCAATATCGGGGCGACGGTTCAAGACAGTGCAGGCAATTCTTATAATTTGCTTGATGCGCTCGTAGCTTTGGTGCGAGTAAATCCCGATTTACTTGATCCACGGACTTTTATTCATCTGCATGACAGTCAAATTTTCACAGTGAAAACTGCAGTTGATCAACCTGATTTGGCTCTATCCGCTAGGGATATTAAGCCGGTATTGTTGCATCTGCAGAGCATTTTACAGCAAGAAGAGCGCAGTATTGATCGCTATGATGCGAGTCAATTATTAGAATTGCAGCATAATCTTGGGATGACATGGCAGGTCAGTGATCGCCTGCAGCAATTTGTACAGAAATTCAAACAAGGCTACCAGCAACAACTGCCGACACCACAAGGTTTTCAGGGGGAGTTGCGTCCATACCAGCAGCAGGGCTTAGGCTGGTTGCAGTTTTTAAGGGAAACCCAGCATGGCGGGATTCTGGCAGATGATATGGGCTTGGGGAAAACAGCACAAACTTTAGCCCATTTACTCATGGAAAAGCAGGCTGGATATTTACAGGACAGTCCCGCCTTAATTGTTGCACCCACATCGCTGATGCATAACTGGTTCAAAGAAGCGGAGAAATTTACCCCTGAGCTCAAGGTATTGCTGCTACAGGGGCCCGATCGCCATCAGTATTTTGAGCAGATTCCGCACTATGATATTGTGTTAACCACATATCCGCTTCTGGCGAGAGATGAAGAGCAACTAAAGCAATATGAATATCATCAACTCATTTTGGATGAGGCGCAGAATATCAAAAATCCGCGTGCCAAAGCTGCACAGGTAGTACGGCAATTAACAGCGCGACATCGTCTATGTCTAACCGGTACACCTATGGAAAATCATTTGGGTGAGCTGTGGGCACTATTTTATTTCCTGATGCCAGGATTTTTATATTCACAAGAAATTTTTAATAAAAAGTACCGTCATCCGATTGAAAAACGCGGTGATCAGCAGTTAAGGCAAAAGTTGGTCAACCGGATTAAGCCCTTCATTTTACGTCGCTTGAAAACTGACGTAGCCAAAGAGTTGCCAGAAAAAACCACGATTGAAGTCAATATTGATATGAATGACCAGCAATCCAAGTTATATGAGGCTGTTCGTGCCACGATGCAGGCAAGCATTCAGAAAATTGTGGCAGAAAAAGGCTTTAAACGTAGTCAAATTCAAATTTTAGATGCCTTACTGAAGCTACGTCAGGTGTGCTGCCATCCTAGCTTACTAAAGCTGGATTCAGTGAAAATTGGGCAGGCAAACTCTGCCAAACTTGAACAGTTGATGGATATGGTCGTTCCAATGGTTGAAGAGGGGAGAAAAATTCTTATCTTCTCTCAATTTACCTCAATGTTGGAACTGATTGAGCAACACCTCCATCACGCAGAAATTGGCTATGTGAAGCTGACTGGAAAGACCAAAAAGCGAGATGAAGTCATTACAGCATTTCAGTCTGGACAAGTGCCGATATTTTTAATCAGTCTGAAAGCAGGAGGGGTCGGTCTGAATCTAACTGCCGCAGATACGGTCATTCACTATGATCCATGGTGGAACCCTGCTGCTGAAGATCAAGCTTCAGATCGTGCATGGCGGATTGGACAGGACAAGCCAGTATTTGTGTATAAGCTGATTACCAATAAAAGCATAGAAGAAAAAATTCTTGCCTTACAGCAAAATAAAGCAGAACTGGCACAGTCTATTCTAAGTACCGATCATGAGGGCGAAGCGAAACTGACGAAAAATGACGTGATGAACTTGTTTGAGAAATTTTAGTTTGG